>JANQQM010000152.1 GCA_028289365.1 Salaquimonas sp.
GCGGCGTCGTCACCGACGCCGGCCAATTCGCTCATCGCTGCCCGGCGATAGGCATTGGCTCGGTGGTGTCTGATTGCCTTGCGAACCGCTAGAAAAAGAAAAACTACAACAACTAAGCCGAGCCAAATCCAGCCGGCAGTCTGTGGGGTCATTGAAATCGCGGCAGGCTGTGGGACCGGCTCCAGCAGATCCAGCAATTCAACCAGGTTCAGGCCTTCAAATTCCGGGTTCATCGCCTGGCTCCCAGATGTCCCAACAGCCTCAGGATTTGCGGCAAAGCCGCTTCATCGGTTGAGAGTGGAAATATCGGAAACGCATATTTGGCCGACCAATGAAAGACATCAGCCAGGCGACCGGAGGCCACTTCCTCGAGTCGGCGCTTTACATTTACATCGCCAAGATCCAGTTCAGCCTGCAGAACACCATCGGAAACCGTCAACTTCAGATCGTCTGGCAGTTTTTCGGAAAATGGATCTGCGACATTGAAAAATATCAAGTCGTTTGCGGCCGCCAATGCCCGGACCAGACGCTCAGTCTCTCCATCAATGGTGTCAAAGTCGGAGAACACCAGCACCAGCGAATTGGTCTTTGCAATACGCAGAGCAGTTTTCAGCACCGAATTGATCGAAATCTCGGTTTCCTGCTCGCGCTCGGCACGCAACATCTGATTTGCGTCAGCAATGGAGGTCAGCAATTTGCGAAGCGCAGCGCGTGACCTGAGTGGGCGATGTTCGGCGATTTTGTCATCACCAAAGACAATGCCGCCAATGCGGTCGCCTTGGTCGAGAATGCGATGCGCGGCTATCGCTGCAGCTTCAGCAGCGATGACCGATTTCATATAAACCTGACTGCCGAAGAACATGGATGTCCGCTGGTCGACCAACAACAGGGCAGGGCGGTCCCGTTCCTCGGTATAAACCCGCACATGCGGTTTGCCGGTTCGCGCGGTGACCTTCCAGTCAATCGTGCGAACATCGTCGCCATTGATATAGTCCCGCAATTCCTCGAAATTCAAACCACGGCCGCGCAATCTGGATGCATGGCGGCCATTCAGAACCGAATTGGCGGGCTGGTGGCCTGGCAGAAACGATATCTTTCGCGATTCATTTGCCAACTCGCGCAACCGGCCCGCATCGGTGTGGACACGCAAATCATCAGATTTGTTTTCGTGGCTATCGATTACCATTGATCGGCTCTCAACATCCTTGAATTACGGCAGGGCTACTAGACGGACGATTTCATCGGTGACGTCATCGGCAGTCTTGCCGTCTCCCTGCGCTTCGAACGACAGTGAGACACGGTGTCGGAAGACGTCATGCACGATGGCCCGGACATCCTGCGGGTCGACATAGTCGCGCTCTGCCAGCCAGGCATGGGTGCGGCCGCACTTGTCGAGCGCAAGAGACGCTCGCGGGCTTGCGCCGACCTCGATCCACCGGCGCAGATCATCACTCAAAGCTTCCGGCGTACGGGTCGCATAGACCAGGTCCGCCATATACCGCTCCATTGCTTCAGAAACATGGATCTGGCCGATTTCTGCACGGGCGGCGAATACAGCCTCCTGACTGATCGGTTCTGGCGGCTTTGACTTCTTACCATCCGATTGCTGAGCCTGTTCCTCGCCACGTACCAGCCGGATCACCTCAACCTCGTCTTCGACCGGCGGGTAAGTGATATTGACATGCATCAGGAAGCGGTCGGTCTGCGCTTCGGGAAGCGGATAGGTTCCCTCCTGCTCAATCGGGTTCTGTGTTGCCATCACGATAAAGAGCGGTTCCATTACATGGGTGGTACCAGCGACGGTAACCTGCCGTTCTTCCATGGCTTCCAAAAGGGCAGCCTGTACTTTGGCCGGCGCCCGGTTGATCTCGTCGGCAAGAACAATATTGGCGAAGATCGGACCGGGCTCGAAGCGAAACTCACCCTTTCCGGCAGACTGATGATAGATTTCCGTGCCTGTGACATCAGAAGGCAACAAGTCAGGTGTGAACTGGATGCGGCTGAATTCCGCATCCAGGTTTTTGGCCATCGCTTTGATCGCGCGGGTTTTTGCCAAGCCCGGCAGACCTTCAACAAGCAAGTTACCGTTGGCAAGCAAACCGATGATCAGCCGGTCAATTACGTCCCGCTGACCGATTATCGACTGGCCCATACGTTCCCTGAGTTCGGAAATCTGGCTCAGAACATCACTCATTCAACTAACTCCCTACCAGGTTCTGACCCCAAATACCGAACCTCGACTATCGATTTCCCGGCAATAGTTTCTCCATTTCCAAACAATGGCAATAGAAGAAGTTCTTCCACATGCAATTTACTTTAAATGCGCCTGCTGCAATGGTTGGGCAGAGCTGAAGGTAAGGGAGCCATGGCAATTTCAAAGAAGGAACAAATCCGGGCCTTGCTGAAAAGCATCGAAACTGGCGATCCCGGCCCGGTCGCCGTGGTCAATGAAGCCAAATATATTCAGCACAACCCACAAACCCATGAGGGTAGCGAAGGCCTGGCGGTATTGTTCAAGCGATTGTCCAAGACCAATCCGAGGGTGAACATGGTACGCGGGTTTGAGGATGGTGACTATGTTTTTGCCCATATGGAATATGACTTTGCCAGCCGGAAAATAGGGTTCGAGGTCTTTCGGTTCGAAGACGGCCAGGCAGTCGAGCACTGGGACAATATTCAGGAGCGGAAAGGTCCCAACCCTTCAGGCCACAGCATGGTGGACGGGCCGACGGAAGTGGCCGACCATCATTTGACCGAACAAAATCGTACGCATGTGCGAAATTTCATCGACACGGTTCTTGTCGATGGACAATTGGAACTCCTTGACGAATTCGTCGATCAATATGCTTTCGTCGAGCATAATCCAGG
This sequence comes from Salaquimonas sp., assembly GCA_028289365.1. GTDB lineage: Bacteria > Pseudomonadota > Alphaproteobacteria > Rhizobiales > Rhizobiaceae > BOKV01. Next base: position 2,869 of record JANQQM010000152.1, read on the forward strand.
AATGCAGGATGGGCTGGAAAATCTTCGAGCAGCCTTGGCAGAGGAAGGCGGCGGCGGCAAGCTGCGACGCTACGAGAAAATCCACCGAATACTCGCTGAAGGTAATTTTGTGCTTAGCGTCTGCGAAGGGCATTTGGCGGGAATTCACTTGGCCCTCTATGACATGTTCCGTATTGAGAATGGTAAAATAGTCGAACACTGGGACACGGTCGAAAAAATCGCTCCGCGCAGCGAATGGAAAAACGACAACGGGAAATTTTGAGAGTTGGCATTTCCGATTCAAAACAGACACCGATTATCCAACCCAATTGGCCATTCGGCACTAGCAAAGCTATAATTCATCGATCGAAGTTCAAGCCAGCGGACAAACATGATTATCAAGACCATCAGGCAAGAGATTGCAACGATTCTTGGTTACCTTGTTTTTGTGGGGATCTTGTTGTTTGGCAGCAGCCTCGCACCGGAGAAGATTGGTGCATTCTGGTCGACGGTTGCGCTAATGGCATTGTTCGCCTTCATGCTTTGGCTCGCATTTGTCGTTGTGCGCCATGCAGAATGCCTCGCCACGTTGTTGGGCGAGCCCTACGGCACGCTGATCCTGACCCTTTCCGTAATCGGGATTGAGGTCGCGCTTATCGCTTCGGTGATGATTGCAGGCGAGGACAAGTCCGCCTTGGCGCGCGACACCATGTTCTCGGTTGTCATGATCGTGCTGAACGGATTGGTTGGTATCAGCCTGTTGATCGGTGGTCTCCGGCATCGCCTACAGAATTACAATCTGATTGGCGCAAGCGCCTACCTGGCGGTCTTGATACCACTGGCGTCGCTTTCGCTAATTCTTCCGCGATACACCCAGTCGGCACCGGGTGGTGAACTGTCCCTGATCCAGTCGATCTTTCTTATCCTGATGTCGGTGGGCTTATATGGCATATTTCTGGCGATCCAGACGGTAACCCATAGCGATATCTTCATGCAGCCCATGGAAGAGGATGCAAAGGACGCGCAGGCAGATCACCACCACGATTTTATCGTCAAGACGGTACCATTCCACAGCGTCGCCTTGATCGCGGCAATGCTGCCAATCGTCTTGCTATCGAAGGCGCTCGCAACCTACATCACGTTCGGGATCAGCCAGCTAGGCGCGCCGTTGGCATTGGGCGGGTTCCTGATTGCGGCGCTGGTTTTGACGCCGGAAGGGATCAGCGCGGTCGAGGCAGCTCGTACCAATAAGCTGCAACGCGCGGTAAACCTCTGTCTTGGCTCTTCCCTGGCCACGATTGGTATGACGGTCCCGGCAGTACTGGCAATCGGGTGGATTTTTGATCTGCGGGTCGAGCTTGGTCTAGACAACCCGGAAATCGTTTTGCTTTCGGTCACCTTGGTCATCAGCCTGGTGACCTTCCTGAGCGGCCGGACAAACATGTTGCTCGGTGCTGTTCATCTCTCGCTGTTTGGCGCCTATCTGATGCTGATATTTGACAATGCCTGACGCGATGAAGCGAAAATTGTCCAGGTGGTAATTTCAGCCATTTGATATCGCGTGATGTTGACACACCGTGGTCTGGACTTTAGGCCAGTTGAATATCAAAATTTTTTTCAGCAAATCCAACGGTGGGACTGGCTCCCGAAACAGAATTTGAAACCCGGTTCGAAATTGGAATTATCAATTTCCTCAAGGAATGGAGATATTTGATCATGCATTTGGGAATATTGACGGGCGGCGGGGACGTTCCCGGACTCAATCCGGCAATCAAGGCGGTTGTCAATGAGGCGCACAGATTGGGATGGACGGTCACCGGCTTCCGCCGCGGTTGGGCCGGTCCGGTCAATACCAACGCCGCTGATCCTTCTTCAACCCCAAACACCCACATCGAACTGACGCCGGATGTTGTGCGCACGATAGACCGGTCAGGCGGTACGTTCATTCATTCCTCGCGTACTAATCCATCCAGAATGAAACCGGAAGACGTTCCGGAATTTGTGTCGAACGATCGTACGCCTGACGAAAATGGGAAAGTGGATATAACCGATTACGTTCTCGCCGTGATGGAGGCATTGCGCATCGACGTGCTGATTGCCATCGGCGGGGATGACACGTTGTCCTATGCAGCACGCCTGCATCAGGAAGGGATGCAGACCATGTGCATCCCAAAGACCATGGACAATGACGTGTTCGGAACCGATTATTGTATTGGTTTCTCGACCTGCGTCACCCGGTCGGTAGAGATGATCAATCGCTTGCGCACCAGTGCCGGCAGCCATGAAAGAATGCTGTTTGTGGAAGTGTTCGGACGCAATTGCGGCCTCACCGCATTGGCAGGAGGATACCTCGCCGACACCGACCGTACCCTGATTGCTGAGGTTCCCTGCGAACTCGAGCGGCTGGCCGATCTTCTGGTTTCGGATAGGAAACGCAGCTCCTCTAATTATACGGTTACCGTGGTCTCGGAGGGTGCCAGCGTCATCGGCGAGGCCGTCATCGAGAGAGGCCAGGCAGATGCTTACGGACACAGAAAGCTCGGTGGTATCGGCGAACGGATCGGCGCCGGCATCAACGAATTGACCGGCGTGAACATCATGACGCAAAACCTGGGATACCTCCTGCGTTCGGGCGCTCCCGATGCAGTTGATCTGATTGTACCCAAGAATTACGGATCAATGTGCGTGCAGTTGATCGACGAAGGTCAGACCGGGCTGATGATGGCGGTCAAGGATGGTAAATATACCACCCAACCTGCCGATATTTCGACCAAAGGATTGCACCGCGTAGACGTCAATGGAATGTATGACGTGGAGAATTATCGGCCGAAGATCGGAAAGGTCGAGGGTCTTCCAATGTACATCAGGTGATCTGCCTATCCTGATTGTATCAGCTGCCGAACATCCTTTGATGCCATTCATCCACCGACTGTCCACTGGACATTCCCGGATCGATCAATCCATCGATAATGAACGTAGGTGATTCATGAATACCGTTTTGCCGGGCATAACGGGTGTGAAGTTTCAGCTCTTTTTCCAGGCCGGATAACTGAAAATTCTCGGCCAGGCCGACGCCGCTCTTTTGCTCGATCCGGTGGATCAGGTTATTTGGTGTCGTATCGAGATTGGGGCCGGTCCGGTGGTCCTCAAATTCGAAATCGGCCCTGTTCGCAAAAACTGCCGACATCACCTGCTTGGCGTCCTTCTTGCCCGAATTGCCGGTTGATGCTGCCAAAATCGCGCGGCAGACAACGCCGGAAAACAAATGCCAGGGTTGGGAATGCAGCCAGATCCGTATGCTCAGATTGTCCGGGCCTGCCTTTTCCAGTAAATCATCAAATTTCGAAAATGCCTTTGCCGAAAATGGGCAGGTAGGCTCCAGAAACACTTCGAGTTGACGCTCGCCATTTCCCCAGATCAAGGGATCTGTTGACCATTCTTGCGTTTGCGAATTCACTGCGTTTTTCCTTGTTAAAAACGATACTGTTAGCAGAAATTATTCATATTAATCAACACCCTATAATAATATCCGGTTCGTTTTACAGTTACATTAATATACGTGTTGATAAGCTTTGGAGAAGAACCATTGCGCAAATTTGTCTTCTTCGCTCAAATTTGTGGCCGACGGCCGACCATCTGGGGTCGGATCCACTTGACCAAGATGAAACAAAGCAAAGATGCGTTAACTTGGCTATGCTGGTATTCCAGGCTTTAGGACGTTGGAGGCGCTCTTGAAAATCATCTCCGGAGGACAGACCGGTGTCGACACCGCCGCCCTGGAATCTGCAGTCAAGCTGGGATTTTCCTATGGCGGTTGGGTGCCGAAGGGACGTCTCAACGAAAATGGGATCATTTCATCCAAATATCACGGCCTCAGGGAAACGGGTTCAGCAGACGTGTCAGAGCGTACCGTTCTGAATGTAAGGGCTTCAAACGCGCTGCTCGTACTGACGGATGGAAATCACAGCGGCGGTACACAACTTGCAATTCAGGAAGCCGAAAGACTGCGAATACCGGTATGTGTGATCGTTATTGAGGAGAGCAACGAGGAAAATGCCGTGAAGCGAATTACGGAGTTTCTTCACGATACAAGTCCTGACAATGTAAACGTCGCCGGGCCGAGGGAATCAGAAGCGCCCGGTATTGAAATCAGGGCCAGGTCTGTTCTTGAAAAGGCCTTGATATCGATCTAGCCAAGGTTTGAGTTCAAGACAGGTGGATGATCCATGTTTCGATTGATTGCAGCCATTTCGATATTTTTCTGTTCGTCAATCGCGGCAAACGCAGAGCCAATTTCTGCTGACGTCTGGGCCGACAATTGGTTCGAGATGCGCGTAAATGGGGTTCAGGTCGCCGAGGACAGCGTACCGATCACGACCGAACGGTCCTTCAATGCCGAGAGTTTTGAATTTGAGGCAGAGCGGCCGTTTGTTGTTGGGGTCGTTGCCAAGGACTTCAAGGAAAACGATACCGGGTTAGAATATATCGGAACCCGGCGCCAGCAAATGGGCGACGGCGGGCTGATCTTGCAGATAAGAAGCGCTTCCGGAGAGCTGGTCGCTGTCAGTAATGCGGATTGGCAGTGCAAGACCATTCACAAGGCGCCGCTGGACAAGGCTTGTGAAAACGAGCGAAATCCTGTGGCAGGTGAGGGGATGTGTGGATTTGAATCTGCTGATGAACCCGAAGGTTGGGACAAGCCGAATTTCGATGCATCATCCTGGCCGCAAGCACACATCTACACGGAACAACAGGTTCGCCCCAGGGGTGGTTACAACCAAATTGGCTGGGCAGACGCAGCGAAGCTGATCTGGGGCGAAGACCTGGAACAGAGCAATACGGTTCTGTGCAGGCTCGAGGTCAATTAGGTTCTTCTGAAACAGGCAGGTACCGGAAGGCCCATTCATTGTAACTGCCTTCACCGCGATACCATACCACGTCTGATCCTGGCTCCTCATCATGGTTCCAGCGTGGTCTTGTTCCTTGTTTATCGCTTTCGAGAACGAGCTGCCTGCGCCGTTGGCTGAGCCGGATGCGCTCAGTCAATTCCGCGCTGTCCCATTTTTCCAAAACAATCGATCTGAGCTGCTCTTCGGTGTCCGAATGTTCGGGCGATCCCGCCAGGTTGTTAAGTTCATCGGGATCATTTTCGACATCAAACAAGAGCGGCGGATCGTCAGCTGAATAGATGAACTTGAAACGCCCTTGCCGAACCATGAAGATCGGTGCGGTCGTTGCCTCGGCCAAATACTCCGCAAAAATCAGGCGATCTTTACCTGGTGAAGTAAAGAAGGTCGATAGATCTTCCCCATCCAGTTGCTCGACAGGTGAAGTCCAGCCGCTACCCTCCGCTATGCCCATGAAGGTTGGCAATAGATCGACCAGTGAAACCGGCGTTTCGGCGCGCCCTGCCACAAAACCTGCACCCGTGATAATCAGTGGTACTTTCAGGGATTGTTCGAAGAAATGTTTTTTGAACCACATGCCGCGCTCACCCAGCATTTCGCCGTGGTCGGAAGTGAATATAATCACTGTGTTTTCGAGTTTGCCAATGCGTTCAAGCGCTTCCAGAAGTTGACCAATTAAATCATCCAGATAGCTAATCGATCCGTAATAGGCGCGCCGCGCGGTTCGGATCGCTTCTTCATCGAACCGAACATCCAACATGCCGAAATCTGCCAACAATCGGGCTGAATGGGCGTCATGTCGATTTTGCGACAGTGCAGGCACACTCGGCATCGGTATATCCGCGTCCTCGTAAAGATCCCAATACTCTTTCTGACAGAGATAGGGTTCATGCGGATGGGTATAGGAAACCTGCAGGAAAAATGGACGCTCATCTTTCGACCGTGCGATGTCATAGAGATGCTGGACGGCCTGATAGGTTACCAGATCGTCGAAGTCGATCTGCATGGAGCGTTCGCAGACACCCGCGACTGTCACAGAGCGCGGATCATTGGTGTCGCGCTCACCCTCATCACCCCAGTTGGGAACCCAGGAAAAATCGGCAGGGTAAAGATCGGGCGTCAGCCGCTTTTCGAAACCGTGATGCTGATCGGGTCCGATGAAATGCATCTTGCCCGACAAGGCCGTCTGGTACCCAGCAGCGCGCAGGTAATGGGCATAGGTCGGGATTGACGCGGGAAGCTCGGCGGCATTGTCATAGGCGCCGATTTCAGAGCAGAGTTTTCCGGCGGCCATCGAAGCGCGCGAAGGCGAGCAAAGCGGAAAATTGCAATAGGCTGTCTCAAAAACCGTTCCCTGTTGCGCCAGCCTGTCGAGGTTCGGTGCATGACAGATAGGGTCTCCATAGCAACGCAGGAACTGAGCCGCCAACTGGTCGACTTGGATAAACAGAATATTGGGTTGCAAGGGGCATCCTCCAAAAAATTGTCGACAATACTACTATCCCGATCTACCATCGGACAAGGTGGGAATTGGCGCGGTTCAGGGACAAGCGTTGATGGAATGGAACTTTCTGGCAGTTCTGAACGATATTGACCTTCTGTTTTTGGGGTTGGTGAATACGCTGAAGGTCACTGGATTGGCCTTGTTCTTCGGAGTTCCGCTCGGTCTTGTGCTCGCGCTTTCGCGGTTATCCACATTTAAACCGCTATCAGCTGTCGCCGGCTTTATCGTGGAGTTTTTCCGGACCACGCCGCCGCTTGTGCAACTGTTCTGGTTCTTTTTCGCGCTCCCGATCCTGATCGACGTCAGCATGACACCGCTGATCGCCGCGGTGGTGACCTTTTCCATCCAATCATCGGCATTTTTTGCTGAAATCTTTCGAAGCGGCATTCAGTCCATCGACAAGGGACAATGGGAAGGTGCCAAGGCGATCGGCATGACTTATAGCCAAAGCCTGAGCCGGATTATCCTACCCCAGGCAGTCAAGCGAATGATCCCGGCCTTTATGGAACGCTCGATCGAGCTTTTGAAGACAACAACCTTGGTCTCGACGGTCGCCTATGCGGATTTGATGTTCCAGGCCAACGAGCTGGCCCAAAAGACGTTCCGTCCGCTCGAAGTCTATACCATCGTTGCGGTTATCTACCTGGTGCTTATATTCCTCTGCAGCCAGTTCTCGATCTGGGTCGAGCATCGCCTGGCCAAATCAGGCGAAGGGACGGTGCGCTAATGGGACATAGCTGGGACTTCGCCACCATCCTGCAGAATTGGCCAGTACTATGGGTCGGTATCAAGGGCACAATCTTCATTTTCGTCATAACGGTGATTCTCGGCCTGGGTGGTGGCTTGATCGTGGGCGTGGCGCGTTATGCCAAATCACCGTTTATAAGCTATCCGGCGCGTGCCTTTGTCGAGATCTTCAGAAATACCCCGGTACTGGTTCAGATCATCTGGTTCTTCTACGCATTTCCCATCCTGACCGGTATTGAAACCGATCCATTTCTCGCCGCAGTGCTGGGCATCTCGCTTAACACCATGGCGTTCTCTGCCGAGATATATCGTGCCGGCATCCAATCCATCGACAAGGGTCAGTGGGAAGCCGGCAAGGCGATCGGCATGACCTACAACCAGACCCTGCGCCGCATCATTCTGCCGGTGGCGATCAAACGCGTCCTGCCGGCACTGACCAACCGGGGTATTGAGGTGTTCAAGATGTCCACGCTCGCTTCGGTCGTTGGTTATGTCGAGACTCTCAACCAGGCCAAACTGATTGCCGATCTGAACTTCAACCCGATCGAAAGCTACACTGCCGTGGCTATCATCTTTTTCGTCGTGCTTTACCCAGTTGTCCAGGCAACTTACGTGCTGGAACGCAGGCTTCGCCGGAGTGATTAATGACCGAAATTGTCCGCATCGAAAATCTCCACAAAAGCTTTGATAATCTGGAAGTCCTCAAGGGGATCGACTTGACGGTGAATTCCGGTGAGACAGTCGTGCTGCTCGGTTCCAGCGGGTCTGGAAAATCAACCATGCTTCGCTGTGTCAACTTCATGGAGATTCCGACTTCCGGCAAGATCTACCTCAACGGCGATCTGGTCGGAAACGAGCGTAGCGGCAAGATGACCTACCGCGAATCCGAACTATGCGCGTTGCGCTCCCGGATTGGCATGGTTTTTCAGCATTTCAACCTGTTCCCGCATATGACGGTCATCGAAAACGTGATGGAAGGTCAGGTGATTGTCCTGGGCCGCAGCAAGTCTGAAGCCCGGGAAAAGGCAATGGCACAGCTCGAACGGGTCGGCCTGGCCGAAAAAGCAGAGGAATATCCCGCGCGTCTGTCGGGCGGTCAGAAGCAACGCGTCGCGATTGCACGCGCACTCGCCATGGATCCCGAAGTGATGCTGTTTGATGAGGTGACCTCGGCCCTCGATCCCGAACTGGTGGGTGAAGTGCTGAAATCCATGCGGCAATTGGCCGAAGAAGGCATGACCATGCTTTGCGTCACCCACGAGCTTGGTTTCGCCTACCATGTCGCCAACCGCGTCCTGTTTCTCAATGACGGTGCGATCCTCGAAGAAGGTGAGCCGCAAAAGATTCTCAAAACACCGAAGACCGACCGTATGCGCGAATTCCTGGAAGGACATTCGCTTTTCAAACTGCCTGACTGACGGCAGCACCAACCCCCAAGAATGAAAGGACCAATACCCATGACAAAGCTGATTCATAGAATGGCAGGCGCCATTCTGGCTGTTCTGGCGATGCTCGCGCTGACATTGGGCGCCGCGCAGGCGCAATCCACCTGGGACAAGATTCAGGAGACAGGAAAGCTCCGAATGGGCGTTACACAGGCTCCGCCCTGGTATTCGAAGAACCCGGCCACCGGCGAGTGGGATAGCGGATTGATCGTATCGGTCGGCAAGTCGATGGCTGAAGAACTTGGCGTCGAATTGGAGATGGTCGAGGTCACCTGGGCGACCGCGATTGCCGCACTCCAGGCTGACAAGATTGACATGATGTTCCTCGATGCGACACCAAAGCGGGCAATGGTCGTGGACTATCCAAAACAGCCGCTGCTTTATATCTCGCTGGCAGTACTGGCCAATGATGACCTTCAAGTCTCGACCTGGGAAGATCTGAACAAGCCTGAAGTCAAGGTCGGTGTTCCGCAGGCCTCGTCAATGGATGCGTTCTTGACCCGCACGATACCGAATGCAGATATCCAGCGTTTCCCGGACAACGGCGCAGCAATTGCAGCGTTCCAGTCGGGCAGGGTGGACGCGGTTTCCCTGTTCCATCCGCCGCTATTGGCAGCGCGTCAGAAACTTGGCCGCGGGCAGCTGGTAATTCCGACTCCTGCTTTCTCCTCACCGTCGTCGATTGCCGTACGGCGCGAGGATGACAAGACGTTTCGAGACTGGGTCGATCATACGATCTTTTATTACTACGAAACCGGTCGTACCCAGCGTTGGTATGAGGAGTTCCTCGAGCAGTTTGGACTTGATCCAAAGGCTTCGCCGGTAATTCAGCGCGAGCTGCTTTTTAACAACTAACCAAAATGACAGGGACGGTGGCATGACACCGCCGTCCCGATATCCCTGTTAACCCGGGGATCATCCGGATCTGCTGATGAACAAACACGAGAACATTCTACGCCCAATCGAGGATCGGACCCTACGCGCACAGGTGCGCAGGCAAATCCTGGACAGGGTACTGGATGGTCAATTCAAACCGGGCGAGAAGCTGGTCGAAACTGCGCTTTCATCGCAATTGCAAATCAGCCGCTCCCCACTTCGCGAAGCGTTACGGGAACTCGTTGACCAGGGCATCCTCATAAGTGAACCCTATAAGGGTTTCAGGGTCAGACCAGTTTCGGAAACTGACCTGAAAGAGCTCTACTCAATGCGCACCGCGCTTGAAAAATTCGCCTTCTCCGTCGTCTGGCCGTTGCGAAATACGGAAAACCTTGACGAACTCGACAACCGCTACAAGCGTTTGATGGCAGTCCGCACCGACGGTGGCCAGGCCAGCGCCATCGAATGTGAAATCTCTTTCCATAGTTGGGTCTATGAGACGACCGAACACGGGCTGTTGATATCCCACTGGGAACGTCTGTCCAATCTGGTGCGCATCTATATGTCGATGCACCACAACCTGCACGGATCGCGTGGCCCGTTCGCCGATATGACGACGCTATATCGCGATCTGGCCAATGGCGACAGCCTGGACGCAATGCAGTCCCACCTGGATGAACACATGGCCCAGGGATTTGATTCCGTCCTGTCGGCGATGAAATAGAACTTTGCCTGTCGGTTATCGACCAAAATCCGGCCCCGATGTCCTTTTTCGTGAACCCCAACAGCAATTCGGCGCTTCCGCCATTTACCATTCACGAACCTTTCAGGGCGCCCTGGACTTGGAAATCGAAAGGCGACATGCAAAAATCGGCAAGCCAGATACGCCCGATGAGGAATTGACGGGCAGGAAACGCCGCCGGACTTGGCACAATACGATCTACATCGCGGAAACGGATAGATGAGTCAGGCTACAGACTACATCGATGCGCGCACCCTGAAGTCGCTGTCACGGTTGACACCTTGGCGCACCGGCTTGGCCATCGCGATCGACTGGGCGGTAATCATCGCTGCGATCGTACTCTGCGAATGGACACAGAGTTGGCTCGTCTGGTTGATTGCCGTGCCGGTCATTGCCGGCCGGATGCATGCACTTTCGATTCTGATCCACGATTTTGCCCATTACCGCTTCATTCGCAACAAGGTTTTGAGCGATTGGATCGGAGACATCTTTCTTGCCTGGCCGGTTGGCGCCACCATCGACGGATATCGAACGAGCCATCTTGCACATCACCGCTATCTGAACACCGACAAGGATCCGGACTGGACGGTGAAACTGGGGACACGGCTGTTCACTTTTCCTCAGGAAATGCGTTTCGCGATCTTCAATTTCATCGGCTATTTCGTGGGCGTGAGTTCGCTGCGTGATCTCAGGATTGCTTATGTTCGGCTCCAGGCCGACGACAAGTCCACGACTATCTACAAGGTTCTGAGATTCGGGACCTATGCATTGATCGGTGTGATTTTGATTCTTACCGGTACAATTCCTCAGTATCTCCTGTATTGGGCGGTACCATACTTCACATTGTTTTTCTTGTTTCTTTATATCCGGTCTGTTGCGGACCATTTCGGCGACACGCTGGACTACTCCCATGAACTGACCAGCACCCGAACTGTCATCCCGTATTTCTGGGAGTACTGGTTCTTCTGCCCCCACAACATCAATTTCCATATTGAGCACCATCTCTACCCGAGCGTACCATTTTACAACCTGCCGGCACTCAACAGGGACCTGATGGCAAACCCGCAATATGCCGCTAGTGCACATGTTACGCGTGGCTTTGTTACCGGTCTGTTTCGCGAGGTTTGGCTGGATACCTGGCGACGTGACAAGGGACCAACCTCAACAGCCCTTACCAAATGAACCACCAGGGTCCTTGGTCTTTCAAGCCCTGTCTCGTTGGGCAAATACCTGAAAAATATACAGGAACATGTCTCTGGTGGGGTAGCAAACCGACATCTGTTCAACTACTGGTCTGGACAATCCCGCTATAATAATCACAATCATGGTGTCGGAGGATGAGCCTGCTCTCAGCGCAGTTATGACGCATGCCAATGTGATCGAGGTCAAAATTCCTCCGAAAGCAGAAGGCATTTCAGATGGCGACTATCACTTTGACCACGGAAATGATTGTTGTACTTGCCATTCTCGGCATTACGGTACTCCTGTTCGTCACTGAATTCTTCCGGATAGATTTTACAGCCATCCTGGTAATGGTGACACTTGGCATCCTGTCCCAGTTTCCGGGTATGGGTAACCTTGCCGATCCCGCCCATCTGTTTGATGGATTCGCATCGAACGCCGTGATTTCGATCATCGCGGTCATGATTATTGGCGCCGGGCTCGACAAGACGGGCCTTATGAGCAAGGTCGCCAGCGTCATCCTGAAATATGGCGGGACAACAGAGGCCAGGATCATTCCGATCATTTCCGGAACGGTCGGATTCATCTCGTCCTTCATGCAAAATGTGGGTGCGGCTGCACTTTTCCTGCCCGTAGTCTCAAGAATATCGGTGCGCACCGAAATACCGCTCAGCCGGCTCCTGATGCCGATGGGTTTTTGCGCGATCCTTGGCGGCACCATGACCATGGTGGGTTCTTCGCCGCTTATTCTATTGAACGATCTGATCATCACCTCCAATACCGCGCTGCCTGCAGATCAGAAAATGGAAACATTCGGGCTCTTCGCTGTCACGCCAATTGGCGTAGCTTTGGTAATTTCCGGAATTTTGTATTTCGTTTTGCTTGGCCGGTTTGTGCTGCCCGTTAGCTTGCACGAGGATGCCGCCAGTGGCCAATCCATCAAAGACTACATGCGCAATCTATACGGGATAGATACAGATATTTTCGAGGTGGTAATTCCGGTCAACAGCGATCTGGATGGTCAGAATATGGGAAACATCATGTTTCGTCACCACGTTCATATTCTGGGTTCATATTACAAGAGACAACGATTTTTCGCGCCTTTGGTTTTTGTCACTCAGATCACCACGCCATGCAGACTGGCAATACTTGGAGAAAAGAAAGAGGTCGAAAAACTTGCCGCAGAACACGGCGCCCGGGTTCTCGGCAATCTTAATGTTTTTGCAGAAGATTATGCCCCGACCGTCGCAGGTATGGCGGAAGTCGTTATTCCCGCCCGTTCAAACCTGATTGGAAAATGTGCTGTCGATCTGGAGATGCGTAAGGTCTACGGGCTGAATCTGGTTGCAATTCGCCGCGGCGAGGAGACCCTGAGCCTGGTCGAGACCGAAGACCACAAGCCGACTCGGGTTGGCCTGGAGCCTTTCAGGACCGGCGATACGCTGGTAGCCTTTACCAGATGGGAGCGCCTGGCCAAACTGGCTCGGGACCGCGATTTTGTGGTGGTTACCCAGAATTTCCCGCGCGAGGAATTGCGCCCGCAAAAGGTTCTGCATGCGCTTGTATTTTTCCTGATCGCGCTCGGCCTCATCCTGTTCTCTGACCTGCGCCTCTCGCTTTGCCTGCTTTTTGGAGCGACCGGCATGATATTGACCAGCGTTTTATCCATCGAGGAGGCTTACGAGGCGGTCAGCTGGTCTACGGTTTTTTTGTTGGCGAGCCTCATTCCCCTGGGCCGGGCAGTGCAGGACACGGGTACCGCTGCCTGGATAGCGCAGGAGATCTTGTTGTTGATGGAAGGCGTGCCGATATTTGGATTGCAAATCGGTGTTGCAGTCCTGGCGACAGGTTTCACCCTGGTCATGTCGAATGTCGGGGCCACTGTGCTCTTGGTGCCTTTGGCGGTTTCCATCGCTGTCGCTGCGGGAGGCAATCCGGCGGTGTTCGCGCTTACGGTGGCAATCGCGACTTCAAACTCGTTCCTGATCCCCACGCATCAGGTAAATGCCCTGATCATGGGTCCGGCAGGCTATAAGGTGATCGATTTCGTCCGGAGCGGAGGAATAATGACAATCATCTTCCTGATAGTCTCCATGGCGATGATGAGCGTCTTGTACTGACCATGTTTTGGAAAGGGCTACGCTGATTTAGTCACGCGTAGCGACAGAGATCCGATCTCTGAAATACTACAACGAAATGGGGCGCAAAAAAATTGCGCCCCTTTTCCAAACGTCTGAAATTCTATCAATTGCTTGGCAGCATTACCTTGTCGATGACGTGGATAATGCCATTATCCGCCATGACATCGGCCGAAATAACATTGGCTTCGTCAACGCTGACACCACTGCCAGACTTGGTCACCGACAGAAGCTTGTCGCCGGATGATTTGATCGTCTTTACGTGAATAGTACGGCCGGGCAGCATGTTTGACGACAGTTTGCGCGGCAATACATGGTAGCTCAGAACCGCTACGAGCTGATCCTTGTTTTCTGGCTTGAGAAGATTCTCAACCGTTCCTTCAGGCAGGGCCGCAAATGCTTCGTCGGTTGGAGCAAAAACGGTCAGGTTTTCGCCCGTCGCAAGCGCGTCAGCCAGTCCGGCAGCCTGCGCGGCGGCTAGAAGCGTCCCAAAAGAGCCCGCGCCTTGTGCGGTCTCAACAATGTTTGCGGAATTTGCAGCTGTTGCGCTTAAAAGACCTAGTGCGGCAACCGCGCCAAAAAGGGTTTTTCTCATCTCAATCTCCCAGAGTTATCCAATTTGTCGACACCTCAAGCGTCGATAGGAGCACTTACGGCCTCCTGGGAGGATTGGATCACCTGACAGATTTGTGAACTGTTTATTTAGAATAAGCCAGATGTCGATGAACCGAATGCAGACATAACTCGTAGGAGTGTTCGAATTGAGAAGGAAATCCAATGAATCAATCCCTTGCGGCAGGTGCCGCTGCCGCTGCGACATCTTTGAATAACAAGGAAAATCGAAAGAGTTCCGATGCGCCCGAAAACTTCATTTTGGAAGATTTCTTTTCCGGAAAAACAGTCGCGCACGCAAAGTTCGCAGCGATCAATGGCGTCGTCCGAAAATTCCGGATCGACATAACCGGAACCTGGGAAGAAAATGCGCTGAAACTGCATGAAAAGTTTGAATTCGACGACGGCGAAACCGATACGAAGAACTGGGTCTTCAGGAAAGTCGCTGACGGCAAATACATCGCTAACCGCGAGGATATGCTCAAACCGGTCGAGGCGACATTACGGAACCGGACCTTGAAATATACCTATCTGATTTATCTGGACTCGGCCAACCAAAGTAATGTGGTTCGCTTCATGGACCGGATCACCATGGTGGATGACCGGACATTGAAGAATACTGCCGTCATCTTCAAATTTGGAATTCCTGTTGGCCTCGTGACGGGAATATTTCGCAAACAGGATTGAAAATTTTCAAGCATTGAGGCAAGTCTGGCCGGTCAATACCTAAACAGGTGGTGGCGGGACACAACTTCGCGGCCATTCTTTTGTCAAAATCCATCAATGTGATCTGGATTGGTGGCAGCGCTTGCACTAGCGCTATTCCTGGCCCTCGCAATGAACGCTGCCGACATTTGGACTTTCCTGCCACTCGCTATCGTAGGAGCGTTCTGCGTCGGACTATCCAAGGGAGGTCTCCCGGCGGTCGGCATGCTGGCCGTGCCGATCCTCGCTTTTCGCATTGATCCGCTGACCGCAGCAGCGCTTCTGCTGCCGATTTACATAATCAGCGACATTGTTGGCGTCTGGCTTTACCGGCGTCATTTTGATGCCCGAAACCTCAAAATCCTCATTCCCGCCGGGCTATTGGGCGTCTTCATCGGCTATCTGGTGGCGCCTCTTGTATCGGTAGCGGGAATGAGCATTGCGGTCGGGTTGATTGGCATCTTCCACTGCCTGAGGCACTGGTTCTTCACCCCGACAAATATCGACCCCCAGCCTGCCCGCATCGTGCCGGGACTGCTCTGGGGGACGCTCTCGGGTCTGACAAGTTTCGTGAGCCATGCTGGTGCACCGCCTTACCAGATCTACGTTCTGCCGCAGAAACTGCCCAAGCTTGTCTTTGCCGGTACCACGCAGTTTGTGTTTTCGGCGGTCAATCTCGCCAAACTGCCACCCTATCTGGCGCTCGGCCAATTCCCGGAAATGGACCTGAATGCAATCGGCTTGCTGACACTGACTGCCATTCTTGGCGCCTGGAGTGGTGCAAAACTCACCCGCATAATCCCCGATGGCGTGTTCTTTGCCGCCGTCCGGCTCGGGCTCTTTGTGCTCTCGATAAGCCTCATCTGGCGCGCCGTCTTTTAGTGTGGCTGCCAAGCAATACAGCGATCGAGCAACCACACTGAAGACTATTTTGCTCTCACGCAACCAATCACGACTTCCACAAGACGTGCCTTCAGCTTATTCTGCCCTTCGTCACTGAACAGGTCTCCGCCATATCGGACCGAGAATGTAGCAGCTGGATCAGTGCAGCCTCAGGCGATTTTTCTCAATTGTCAAACCTGCGGTGTCGGTAACTACCCACAATAGCGCCGATCAGGACAGCGACATACATGACACCGATCACTGCCTCCAGTGCCGCAAGAATTCTTGCGAAAGGATGGAGCGGAGAAATCTCGCCATAGCCCAGCGTGGTGATCGTCACCAGGCTAAAATACAGAAAAGATGCCCAATCCGCAGTATGTGTCGCGAGCAAAAACGAGCCGGGCGACCAACGCTCAATTCTGTAAAAGACAAAAGCAAAACTCATGGAAATCAGCAGGTAGCCAAATATCGCTCCATACAACAAATCAGCGTCATAGCGCTTGGCATGCAGCAAATGCCAGAACGTGACGATAGATGCCGAGATCACCAGGCCAAAGGAAAACACGGCCGCAACTGCGTGTATCTGACTGTTTGATCCTTCAAACAGGACGAATAGCATCCAGATCGCAGCAACCGCACACTGGGTATAAAACACGGCCGGACCCATTCGATTGAAAAACGAGGCACCTACCATTGTAACGACGAAGATCAAGGAGCTTGTAATACCGACAAACTGTCCGGGACCAAAAAAAGGTTCAAGGAAAAATGCCGCCAACAAGAGCAGCAACAGCGAAGACCATTTCAGACCGGTCCGCTCATGTTTTTCAGGCTCGCTTTGCAGAAGACAACTCCAGATCCATCAGACGTTATGCCATTAAACAGCGATTCTGATCTGAATTTTAGTCGAAGGGACCTGAGTGTTCCACCATGTTGATTGACACACCTGGGAACGGCTAGTTTGCGATTGCTACTTCACATCAGTCTGTTTCCATAAGC
This sequence comes from Salaquimonas sp., assembly GCA_028289365.1. Classification (GTDB taxonomy): domain Bacteria; phylum Pseudomonadota; class Alphaproteobacteria; order Rhizobiales; family Rhizobiaceae; genus BOKV01. The sequence continues at coordinate 19,584 of JANQQM010000152.1, forward strand.
CGCTCTCAAAATATCCTGGCGCTCATTTTTCGGCAGATCCTCAGCAATGGAAGCAACAATAATCGGCTCGATGTCTATAATTGCCGGCAAGACAATCAGAAGACTCCTGGTAATTCTTCTATGATTACGTGGTTTTCCTGACATTATTGGTGTGACCATCGCCTTTTGGAACTGAAGCAGTCAGGATTGTCGAAATGAACATGCTTGAAGGTGCAATGCTTGTCTGGTTCAGCCTGACAATTTTAAGCTTGGCCTTCGTGGTCTGGGACTCCATTACAAATGGTGTAACAAGTTGGGTACAACGCCTGGCATGGATATTGGTGACAGCCTATGCCGGCCCTGTCGGTTTGTTTCTTTACCTGCTTGCATGTCGCCGGCCGTTTCCCGGCGGCCATGATCGATACACTTCTGCAGTCTGGAAACAGGCGGTAAACAGCGAGATGCATTGCCTTGCCGGAGATGCTACCGGCATCATGATCGCCGCATCCATCGTTCCGCTGTTTGGGCTCGCAAATGGTTGGGATGCAGTTATCGAATATAGTGCCGGTTTTCTCGTTGGGCTCTTCATCTTCCAGGCCTTGATGATGTTGCCGATGTATAATGGCAATTACCTGACAGCTGTCCGCAAGACTTTGTTTCCCGAGACGGTCTCGATGAATTTTGTCATGGCGGGTATGATTCCAGCCATGTTGTTCCTTGCAGATCGCTGGGAGCAATCCGAGGACCCGACGCATCCAAGTTTCTGGTTCCGCATGAGCCTGGCCACGATCATCGGTGGCATTGTTGCCTATCCGGTCAATTACTGGCTGGTCGCCAACCACCTCAAACATGGCTGCATGACCTTGCCGGGTGCGGACCGTCCTGCGTCTGGACTTGGGTTTAGATCCCCCGAACCATCCGAAGTTGTTCATCAGCCGGAAAAAGACAAACCAATGGAGATGAATACCCTGTCTTCACAAAAGCAAATGCTTATTTCTTTGGCTTCTTTTGCGGTCCTCATCGCTGCAGTTACAGCCATCAGCTACTGGGTGCCAATCCGGTTCTGACATTGGAGTACGGGCGTCGTGTTTGAGCCGGAGTTAACCTGACTACCGTCCGGCGTTCAGGCGCGCCCCGTGGGGAACGGTGTGCGATCGACGTGATCGATTTCGGCACGTACCAATAATTCCAACAGCCTCAGCTTGTCATCTCTGACGTGCGGACTATCCCACAGATTGACATATTCATAGGGGTCGTCCTCCAGGTCATAAAGTTCACCCCATTGCATATCCTTCAGGACAGACAAACGATACCGGGAATCGCGGATCGTATGAATGTCCGGTGGAATCCCGATTTCATCCATGGATTTTTGATGGGCATATTGGATGAAGGCAGCATCCCGTGTCGTTGATCCGAACAGGTCAAGGCCCTGCATGCCCCAGGCGGGCTCGCAACGCGCCCGTTCTAGAATTGTCGAGCCAATATCAAGGGTCTGGCCGAATACATTGCTTCTCACACCTTTTTCACCGTCCGGATCCGCCCAGATGAACGGTACGCGGGTGATCTGTTCATATTGTTCGGCGCCCTTGAACAGCAGGCGATGATCGCCGAGATGATCGCCGTGATCAGTCGTGAAGATTTCAATCGTGGTTTCTTTTCGCCCTGTCGAGCTGATCGCCTGTTGAACAAGGCCCACAGCGTCATCGATCATGGTGATCATTCCGCAGGTCAGCGCTTGTGCTTCCTGCGCCTCGCGTGCCGTGCAACCAATTGCGCTCATGCCTTTCAATTGCGCGCGCCCTTGCTCGCGGACCGTGTGGACACCTGTAACATGCGGCGGCCGTTTCCAGTCATTGCGCTTGAAGGCGTCGGGAACCGGCATGTCGTCTGGATCATACATGTCCCAATATTTGCCTGGCGGATTGAAGGGATGGTGCGGATCAGGCCAGCTGACCATTAGAAAGAAGGGTTGATCACTATCCCGATGGGCCTCGATAAATGCTTCTGCCCGTTCGGCAATATAAGTCGTGGAATACAGTTCGGCGGGCACAGCGGTGCGGATGGCCTGCGGGCAGATATAGCTGTGGTGCAACTGGTTTTCCGGTCCGATCAGATTGGCGGCGTTCGGTTCGCGCTCCAGGAGCCACCTCTTGTAGTCACCACCGACACGATCCCCATGACCGGTGACAAGCTCCACATGATCAAACCCGTAAAATGGAGTCGGTACGGCAGGTTCCGGACCTGACCAGAATTCAGGGCTCTCCACATTGTAACAAGGTTCATGCAGATCGTGGCGCACGGCTTCGGCCAGTTCGCCATTTGCCTGCCTGTAACCCTGCCTCGGCTCGGGCATCTTGGCAGTGGGGCTAAAGCCGGTAAAAGTCTGCAAATGGCTTTTGCCGACCAACGCAGTCTTGTAACCGGCCTCCCGGAGCAATTCCACAAAGGTAACATTCCGCCTCGAGAGCGGAATTCCGTTCATGCGCACCCCATGATTGGCTGGCATTCGGCAGGTCATCAGGCTTGCGCGATTTGGCATACAGACCGGGCTCGCAACATAGAACCGGTCAAATGCCACGCCGCGTCCCGCCATCGCGTCGATATTGGGCGTTTGCAACACCGGGTGATGGTAGCAGCCAAGATAGTCCGCGCGGTGCTGGTCGGTGATGAACAGGACAAAATTGGGACGCTTGCTCATGCAGGGCTTCCTTGCATCTTGCGGCTTGTCATATATCCGAACAGGACCAGGGCTACTCCGACGACAAGGCCGGCAATTTCCCAGGTAAGTACTGGACTGAGGCAGCCAATTGCAGCTGCAAACCGTAGCAGACGTTCGATGACGGTCAATCTTCTTTGATCATGCCCGATCAGGGCGCTGGCAGAAAAGTAAAGTGCCGCTGCTAGGAAGAAGGTCGCAGTCGAAACGTGCAGCCAATCGGTTTCACCGGTGCCCAGAAGCAGTGAATCATCCAGCGCATAGGCAAAGGGTACCAAGAAGATCATCGCTCCAATCCGGGTCGCTTCTATTGCAGTTGCGATTGGTCTTCCTCCTGATACTGACGCTGCGGCATAGGCAGTGATTGCCACGGGAGGTGTTATGCCGGCCGCTACACCGAAGAAAAAGACAAACATGTGTGCAGTCAAGAGTTCCATGCCAAAACTCTGCAATGTTGGACCCATGACCGCGATAATCGCGATATAGGCCGGCAAGGTCGGCATGCCCATGCCGAGAATGATGCAGCCGAATGCAGCGATCAAAAGTGCGAACAACAATGAAGAGCTTGATGCAACCGACAGCAGGACGGCAAATTTCGTCGGAACACCTGTGGCAGACAAGGTCGAAACGACGATGCCGACGATCGCAATGGCAATAGCCAATTGCCCGACCGTCTTGCCGCCGTCTGACAACGCCGAGATCAGCATTTGCGGTTTCTTGCGGATTTCCGGGTTGATGAAACTCATGGGGATGAGCAACAGGATTGCTGCAATAGATGCTCCTGCCGCCGACAAGCCGCTGACCAACAACCAGACAATCACGAAAATCGGTCCGAAGACGAGCATTAAATTCATCCAGTCCTGGCCGGTTGGTTCGGGTACGCCTACATCTTCATCCGTGACCTTGATGTCGAGTTTCTGTGCCTCGAAATAAACTGCCAGAAACAGGCTGACATAATAGGCGACAGCAGGAATAACGACCGCCAACACGACTGTCAGATAGCTGACGCCAACAATATCGGCCATGACAAGTGCCGCAGCACCCATGATTGGAGGCAGGATTTGCCCGCCGGTCGAAGCTGAAGCCTCGACCGCGCCGGCAAAATTGGAATTGAATCCGCGTTTGCGGATCATCGGAATTGTCACCACGCCGGTACCAACAACGTTGGCGACTGCCGAGCCCGAAACCGTGCCGAACAGAGCTGACGCCAGAATGGCCGCATAGGCCGGGCCGCCCTTGAACTTTTTCATCAGGTGGAATGAAATACGGATCATGGAGCCGCCGGCACCACAACCTTCCAGGATCGCGCCGAGAATGATGAATGGCAGGACGGTGGTCAGCACCACGCCCATGATCGAGCCCAATATACCCTGGGCACTGTCATACCAGACGTTTGCAGGGATGGTGTCGTAGATGTCGGAAGGCGCCGTCGCGAGCGGACCTGGCCAATACTGTCCGGTTCCAAGATATAGCAGCGCGAGCCCGCCAATGATGGCAATCGGCGCACCCCAGAGCAACCAGCACGCCCAAAGCGAGATCGTTGCAGCGATCAGGGAGATGTAGAGTTCGCGCGGTCCGAAAAACATCACCGAATTGGCGATAATCTGGCCAATTCGATAATAGTCCCAGCAGACATAGCTGATCGCCACGAAGACCACGCCATAGGCGACAAGATGTACAACACTGAGACGGTTCGCGCTTGCCCGGCGCTCTGCGTCACCAGCAATGAAGACAAGGACACTCAGCCAGTAAAACAAGGGTCTGAACCATTCGACCGGAAAGGGTCCTATTTGCGGCAAGACATTGTAAGTCGGCATGACGTTTGCGAGACCCGCAAGCGCAATGACCAATCCGATCACGTAAACCGAGTACCCTGCGATACGGGAAGTATTTGTCTCATTGTCGGACATGATTCATCTCCCAGCTTGACCAGCTGCCAATAGAAAGCCACCCGCCCGGATTGGAGCGGATGGCGACTTCTCCTTGCCTTATTGAGGCATCAGGTTTTCGGGAATTTCGACACCAGCTTCCTGGTAGTAGCGGACTGCGCCCGGATGCAACGGCGCATTCATGCCGCCAAAGGCATCAGCGGCGTCGATGGAGCGCATCAGCGCATTGGATTCCATCATGGCTTCGAGATTTGCGCGATATGCCTTGGTCAGCGCATAAGCCTGATCGTCGCTCATATCCTTGTGGACGGCCATCATCATGGAGGTAGCGACTGCCGTAAGCGGTTCGTCGGCATTGGCCATGCCTGAATAGGTGCCTGCCGGGATTTCTGCCGGAGTCAGCGCTCCCCGCGTCAGGAGACCTTCCCAGGCTTCGCCGCCAACCAGGTCGTCAGGCACACCCAATATGCGGATTTCACGTTGTAGGCTTAGCTCATTCAAGGCCTGGCTGCCGATCGCAGCAGACGCTACATACATGTCATACTGGCCATCCTGGAACGATTGCTGTGCGGCACTCCAGGGTGCCCGAATACCCTCATAGCCTTCGCTGGATTTTAGCCCTCCGGAGGCCAGTTCGATCAGACCCTGGATCTGACCACTGGCTGCTCCTGCTGGAGGACCGATATAAACACGCTTGTCCTTGATATCTTCCCAGCTTTCTATACCGCTATCTGCCCAGACAATCGGGTGAAATGTGCCGCCCGGAAAACCGAACAAGGCACGGATATTACCAGAGAGTTTCTTTGCCTGATCGGCATTCTTCTCGTATGGACCAACACCTTTGGTCATCGCACGGTAAGCAGGTGGCGGAACCACTGCCATATCGATGCGTCCGGCCGCCAGTTTCAGTGCAGAGCGGGTCAGGGTCTGACCAAGCACGACCTGCAAGGAAATGTCCTCATTGGCAGCAAACTGCGCATAGGTTTGCGGCACGATGCCGGTAAGCGAGGCTGAGCCGCCGCCTTCCAGGCTAAGGCTTTGTGCGCTTGCGGTCGTAGCAACCAAACTCAGTGCGGTTGCGGCAACAATAGTCTTGATGTGGAACATGGTAATCTCCTCCCATTGAATTCGATGAGAGAAAATAACAGTTCAATTTCGATAAGAAAAATTCAAAAACACGCAATAATCATACCAAATTCGGTATTTTATAACTGTTACGGATCCTTTCCAGCAGATCCACCATGGGAGCGCTGACGGGGAGTTCCGGATTGGTCGTCAGGCCGACCGGACCGGTAAGTTCAGCTTCACCAATCTCAAGCGATACAATCTCGCCGGTAGTTAAATCTGTCATGAACACGCCACGCGGAATGACACAAATTGCATCCGTCTTGAGCACGTAAGACCGTTGAAAGTCAGACGATGTCGTCTCGATTACATTTGGTAATCCGGTAACGCCGCGTGACGCAAGAAAGCGGTCCAGTTCCTGTCGGATAATCGTGCCAAGAGGCGGAATGACATAGGGAAAGGATAGCGTGTCTTCCAGCTGGGCGGCGCCTCCTGCCAATGGATGGCCTTGCCGCACGACGAATATCAACGGCTCATCAAAAATCGTTTCAAACACCAATCCACGCATATCATCAGTGGACGACAATCGGCCCAATACCAGATCGGTCTCTCCCAAGCGCAGCCCATCCAGCAGGTTTGCATTCGTGCCAGGCAGAATTCTGACAGTTACCTGAGGATAATCCACTTTAAAACCATGCACGATGTCCGGCAGAAACTGCGAACAGACATTGGGAAGCGCCCCCAACCGAATGGGATCTGTCGGGGAAATCTCGCCGGTGGCGGCACTAACGCCTTGGGCAATTTGCAGCAGGCCCATCTCGGCCGCATCGAGAAGGGTACGTCCGCGATTGGTGAGTTGTGCGCCCCGTTGGGACCGATCGAACAGTTCATGTCCGATGATCTGCTCGAGTTCACGTACGCTCCGGCTGACGGCCGGTTGGGTAAGACCAAGCTCTTCTGCCGCCAGAACAAAGCTTCGGCGCCGTGCCACTGTTACGAAACAACGCAATTGCCGAAGCCGTATATTGCGGGCTTTCGAAAACATCTTCATGCAAGTGTCTTAGCCAATTGCGAAGGCAAAAGGAACTTCAGCATTGCCGAATGGTGCAAATGTTCATTTCAGCGCCTGTGCCCATCAGCATGCCGGTGGTATTTTGATAGCCAAATTGGGAAATCGACCGGCAATCCGGGGATTGATCACTAATTGGCTTGCAACGTCCGGAATAATTGGGCAATTTTCGCTGTGGTAGCAGGGGCCGTGAACTGGTCAACAGTTTGTCGTTGCCCTTGTTTCGGTCAAGCAAGAGTGTAATCTGGCTGACCGATAACAATAAGCACTCTAAAAAAAGAAGTGCCAACCGGGAGGAAAATAATGAAGCTTGTAACCAATTTGTTGGGTGCTGCTGCGGTAATCGGCTTGTCGGTTTCTGCAGCGTCCGCAATGGAATGCGACACGATCAAACTTGGTGCCGCGATTTCACTGACGGGCAAATATGCGACCAACGGTGTCAACACCAAGGATGGCTATGAATTTGCTATCCAGAAGATCAAGGACAGTGGCGGCGTCAAGGTAGGTGACAAATGCTACAATTTCGAAGTCACTTATTACGATGACGAATCCAAGGGTGACCGCGGCGCTACGCTTGCCGAGCGTCTGATCAACCAGGATGGCATGCAATACATGCTCGGGCCATACTCATCCGGCCTCACTACAGCCATCGCGCCTGTTACCGAAAAATACGGCATCCCGATGGTGGAAGCCGAAGGTGCATCACGCTCATTGTTCAACAAGGGCTACAAATATCTGTTTGCCGTTCTTTCAACATCTGAACAGTACCTCGCATCAGCGATCGCATTGGCTGCAGAAAAAGCCAAAGAGCAGGGCAAGGATCCTTCCGAGGTTACCGTTGCCGTTGCAGTTGAGAATGATCCGTTCTCGCTTGATATTCGCGCGGGTATCCTCGAAGACGCCGAGAAATATGGCATGAAGATCGTCGTTGACGAGAAACTGCCACGTGACCTCAGCGACATGACCTCCATCTTGACGAAAGTAAAACTGGTCAAGCCCGACGTGCTGGTTGTTTCAGGCCATTCAAAGGGTGCGGCGACCGCAGTCCGTCAGATCGCAGAGCAGGGTGTAAGCGTTCCGCTAATCGCCATGACGCATTGTGAATCAGCCGATGTCGTTGGTAATTTCGGAGAGTCGGCAGAAAACATTCTGTGTTCGACACAGTGGGATGAAACGCTGACCTATGAAGATCCGATCTTCGGTACCGCGTCCAACTACAACACTGAAGTCAAATCAAGCTTCCCGGCATATGCCGATCGTGCGGTTCCTTATCAGACAGCACAGGCTTCTGCGGCAGTTTATGTCTTTGCAGATGCGTTCCAGCGTGCTGGTTCGCTTGACAAGGATGCTGTTCGCGATGCGCTTGCCGAGACCGACATGATGACCTTCTACGGTGGCGTCAAGTTCTCTGAAGCAGGCAACAACGTTGCCAAGCCCATGGTTTTGCGTCAGATCCAGAATGGCGAATACAAGGTGGTTGCACCGTCTGACTTCGCCGCAGCTGAGCTGGTTTGGCCACGTCCATAACCGCAGAATAATGATCGCGAAAACGCGCCGGGCACACTCGTCCCCGGCGCGTTCCGTATCGACGAGGAAAATGGCCGGAATAAAGGCTGGGACGTGCCCCTATGGACGAAATTCTATTTAATATCAGGCTTCTTCTCGATTTCCCGATCGTGAACCTGAAGATCATTATCGACGGAATCATGATCGGAGCGCTTTTTGCACTAGCTGCTTACGGGTTGGCCTTGGTCTGGGGCGTCATGAACGTGAAGAACCTCGCGCAGGGCGATTTCGTCATCGCCGGAGGATATGTCGCATATTCTCTTAACCAGGTGGGGATCTATCCCTTGCTTGGTGTTCCGCTAGCATTTGTCATCATGTGGGGCATTGGCTGGGTGATATACAAAACGATCATCACCCGGGTGATCGAGCGAGATCTGTTTACTTCGCTTTTGGCGACCTTCGGTCTTGCCATCATGATGGCGCAAATCATGAACCTTATCTTCGGTTCAGATACGCAATCGGTCGATCTGGGATTGCCGACATGGTTCCTGGGACCTTCCGGGATCATCGACCTGCCGGCAGCAAAAGTAATTGGTGTCGCAATGGCGACGGTCCTTGCCATTGCTGTCGTAATATTCATGAAGCATTCGCGCATGGGGCAGGCAATCCGTGCAACTGCCCAGGACAGCCGTGCGGCGCGTGTGATGGGTATTGATACCGAAAAAGTCTACGCATTCACCTTTAGCCTGAATGCTGCCATCTGCGGAGCGGCAGGGGCGATCATCGTCATGATCTGGGTGATCCAGCCTTTCTATGGCATCACCTATAGTGTTCGTGCCTTCGTCGTCGTGACGGCTGCAGGAATTGGAAATCTGCCCGGCGTGATTGCCGCCGGTCTGGGTATTGGTGCCGCCGAACAATATGGCGGTCACATATTCGGTATCGGCTACCAGCAAGCAATTGCGGTGGTCCTGTTGTTGATCGTGCTGTTTGTGCGGCTGATGCAGCAACGCCGCATAAGACAAGTGCTGAAGTGAGGGCAGGGCCATGACTCGCAAATTCTACATAAATACAGCCCTCCTCATTCTCACCATTCTGGCACCGTTTATCTTTCCGGTTTGGAAAACCCAGCTGGCAACGCTTTGGCTATTCATCATCGTTGCACTGACCTGGGACATGACCGGCGGGCAGATGGGCTACAACTCGCTCGGGAACATCTTCTTTTACGGCACCGGCATGTATGTTTGCGCAATCATCGCCATCGGGATGTATTTCCCCTTTGGCGAGTGGACCGATGCATCGCGTTCCGAAACCTGGAAGTTTACCGACAGCCAGTATTTCACCGGCCTTATTTTGGGGTCATTGGGGGCAGGGGTGTTTTGTGCCCTATGCGCCTACATACTCGGTGGATTGTTCTTCGGCCTCCGAGGCCCGTATTTTGCCATTGGTACGCTCGGTCTGGCAATCGCGACCGGCGAGATAGTCTCGAACATTGATTGGCTTGGCGGCGGTCAGGGTGTGTCCATGCCGATCTACAACGGCGATTTCGAGACGTTTAAGAACATCATTTATTACCTGTTTGCCGGCCTTGGTGTCAGCTTGTTCATCTTCCTGAACTGGTTTTACAAGACGCGATTCGGTGCGGCGATCAATGCGATACGCGATGATGAGGAAAAGGCCGAGGCTATGGGTATCCATACCCTGCGCTACAAGCTTATCACCTGGTCGATCAGTGCATTTTTCATCGGCGTTGCAGGTGCGATTTCGGCATTTCAGCTAATCCATTTTGAACCGTTGGAAACCGCCTATCAGACAATCAACCTAGGTATCTTCATGGTGGTCTGCGTCCTGTTGGGTGGCAAGGGTACGCTGTGGGGGCCGGTAATTGGTGCCTTCATGTTCCACGTCTTCAAGGAGGTCACCTGGAACTATTTCCTGGGTTGGCAGTGGGTCGCACTTGGCGCTCTCATTGTTGTCATCGTGGTCTTCTTCCAGGACGGATTGATGGGTTATTTGCAAACCCGCTTCCCCGAATGGTTCGGCATAAAGGTGGTCGACAAGGATGAAAAAGAAATAATAGCGGAGCCGGCCGAATGAGCAGCATTATCGAGATTGCCGGCGTCTCCAAATCCTTCGGCGGCGTGAAGGCCAATACCGACATATCGCTGACTGTCGAAGAAGGCGGAATTACCGGCCTTATCGGTCCAAATGGATCGGGCAAGACGACGCTTTTCAATTCCATCGTTGGCTATCATCCCATCGACGGAGGCTCGATAAAGTTCGAGGGCCAGGAAATCAGCAAATTGCTGGTGCCCGAGATTGCGCGTTTGGGGCTTTTGCGAACCTTCCAGCAGACCCGGATCTACAGTGCGATGAACTGCATGGAAAACATGTTGATTTCGATCCCGCACCGTAAGCTGACTTTGCGTGATGCCTTCCGCAAAAACACGGTCGAGGATAACGAGAAAGCGGAACATTTGCTGGAGTTTGTCGGGCTCTCCGAGAAACGGTTTCTCAGGGCGGGGAGCCTGTCATTTGGCCAGCAAAAGCTGCTTGAATTTGCCATGGCATTGATGAACGAACCGACGGTTCTGTTACTCGACGAACCAACGGCGGGCATCAATCCAACGCTGATCAACGGGTTGATTGACCGCCTCTTGCGGGCGAATTCGGAATTCGGCATCACGCTGTTTATAATCGAGCACAATATGCGCGTGATCATGAATATGGCGGAAGAAATCTACTGTCTTGCACATGGAGAATTGCTTGCCTCCGGATCGCCGGCGGAAATTCAAAATGACCAGCGGGTCGTAGACGCATATCTGGGAGCGCATTGATGGCCAAGGGAAAGAAGCGCAGTACCGGTTATCATGGCGGATCGGTCGATACCGTGATTTCCGTCGAGGCCGTCACCAAACAGGCCGCAGCCATTGCCGAGACCGTGACGAGCGAGGATATCCTGAAGCTCTCGAATGATGATCCCTATCTGATTCTGGAAGACTTGCATGCCGGTTACGGACGCATGGAAATCCTGCACGGGATTGATTTGGCTGTTGCCCGGAAGCAATCGCTTTGCCTGATCGGCCCGAACGGCGCGGGAAAGTCGACGATCCTGCATGCCATTTTCGGCTTCAACAACATCTTCTCGGGCAAGGTGCTTGTTGGCGATGGCCCCGACAAACGAGAAATCGGAGGCCGATAGCCCAC
>JANQQM010000153.1 GCA_028289365.1 Salaquimonas sp.
GACGTGCAGGAGTGTCCCATGAAGAAGGGGCGACATCGTCGGTACGAAGCAGGCAAAGCCCCTGGAAATGGGTCGATCACGACGGGACGGTTGATGCAAGATAAAATACTGATAATTGATGACGATCCGGTTCAACGGCGTCTGCTCGACGGGCTTGCTACCCGCCTTGGCTATGCACCAATGTCAGCTTCCGGCGGTAGGGAAGCGCTGGAAAAACTGGAAGCAGCAGGTCCAGAGGGATTTCGTGCGATCGTTCTCGACCTGATCATGCCGGAAATGGATGGAATCGCGGTTCTTGGCAAACTGCGTGAACTCGGGATCACAACACCGGTTATCGTCCAGACCGCCCAGGGCGGAATCGAAACCGTTGTCAAGGCAATGCGTGCCGGTGCGTTCGATTTCGTCGTCAAGCCCGTCTCACCGGACAGACTGAAAAAATCCCTTTCCAATGCGGTCAAGATCGGTTCCCTGGAAATCAGGCAGGAACAAAGGAAACCGACATCGGACAGGCTTCAATTTTCTGACATTGTCAGTGCCAGCTCTGCGATGGCGAAAGTGCTGAACACCGCCCAGAAAGCCGCGAGCTCCCAGATCCCGGTCCTGATTGAAGGCGAATCCGGTGTGGGTAAAGAGCTTATAGCGCGGGCAATCATGGGTTCTTCGCCAAGAAACTCAGGCCCTTTTGTTACGGTCAATTGCGGCGCGCTGCCCGAAAACCTGGTCGAGAGCATTCTTTTTGGTCATGAGAAGGGCGCCTTTACCGGCGCATCCGACAGGCACTTGGGCAAGTTTGTGGAAGCAAACGGCGGAACGCTGTTTCTTGATGAAATTGGCGAATTGCCACTGGACATGCAGGTAAAATTACTGCGCGCCATTCAGGAGGGAGAAATTGATCCTGTTGGCTCCAAAAAACCGGTAAAAGTCGATATCAGGATCATATCCGCGACAAATCGAAATCTCCTCGAAGAAGTAAAATATGGCCGCTTTCGCGAAGATCTTTACTACCGCTTGAGTGTCTTGCCGCTTACCATCCCTCCGCTCAGGGAGCGCCGCGAGGACATTACGCAACTAGTACGCCATTTCACCAAGAAATTTGCGGCCGAGGAAAACCGGAGCAACGACCTCAGCATTGATTCCCAGGCCTTGGCAATGCTCTGCGCCTATGATTGGCCGGGTAACATCCGCGAACTTGAAAACTCGATATTCCGGGCCGTTGTCCTATCCGAAAATAATGAACTGACAATTGACGAATTTCCGCAGATTGTGACCCAGCTGGACGGCTTCACCCTGCCTGTTCCGGAAAAAGCTGTGGACACAATCAATGAGCCGGCACAACTGGACCAGCAGAATTCCGAAACTGTCGGCAAACCGGCAGCATCGGTTCGCGATGATGCAGACTTCATCGCCAACGGATATCTGCCGCTTGTCACAGAAGATGGCGATGTCCTGCCGCTTGACCACATGGAAGCTGAAATCATCAGGTTTGCAATCCGGATTTATAGAGGCCGAATGAGCGAGGTTGCACGCAAGCTGGGAATTGGCAGGTCCACACTCTACCGGAAATTGAAGGATTACGGCATCGAAGATGCAAGGCCGGAAAAAACCCCCCGGCAACTGCACGGATAAGACCTCCAGCGATTCGTCTGCACCGAAAATTATGCCTTCTGGTGCGACATATTAATCAAAAGTTACCGGACCACTCGTAGATTGTTTACCAATTTGCTAGGGAAGACGATCTTCTATGTGAATTCGTCACGTTATTACCTCATTTGCATGTTGTGTGGTCATCGGTTTTTAGTGCAACATTGGTCTTGGCAGCTTCGCTGCATAATTCAAACGGGGCATTAATATTTGTTAACCATATTGGGCGTTAATGGGTCCTGAATTCCCAGCTTGGGAAAGGGGCTCAAAATCGGGTTAGCGGGTTTTTGAATATATCCTTGAAAACGAGTTTCTACGACATACTGCCGGTGCGACTTGCGCGCGCCTTGGCGCTTGCTGTCGTTTGGCTTGTTTTTGCTGCATTGATGACCACAGGCACAGCAAATGCCCAGAAGCGAACGCTGAAGCTCTATTTCCTTCACACCAAGGAACGGGCCGAGATAACTTACAAGGTAAACGGCAAATATATTGATTCCGGTCTCAACAGGGTCAACCGTTTCCTTCGTGACTGGCGCCGCGATGAGCCGACCAAGATGGACCCGCAACTGCTCGACCTGCTATGGGAAGTTTACCAGAAGTCCGGATCAAGGGACTACATCCACGTCGTATCGGCATACCGCTCGCCGGCAACCAACAAATTGCTCCGCTCCAGAAGTAAGGGTGTTGCAAAGAACAGTCAGCACACGCTCGGCAAGGCGATAGACTACTTTATCCCCGACGTTAAACTGTCGAAGGTGCGCGAGATCGGCCTGAAAATGGGTGTTGGTGGCGTTGGCTACTACCCGACTTCCGGATCTCCATTAGTCCATATGGACACCGGGAGGGTCCGTCATTGGCCGCGCATGACCCGGAGCCAGCTTGTAAAGATATTCCCGAGAGGCAATACGCTTCACGTTCCGACAGATGGCAAACCGCTTCCAGGATATGAAGCCGCAGTTGCCCAACACAAGGCAAAACGCGCAAAGGCCAAAAATATCGTCATCACAAAGGCTGAGGAGCCGAAGAAGCCAAGTTTCTTTGAGCGTCTCGCTTTGGCCCGCAAGCAAAGAAATGAGGAAGCTGAAAGCAAGACCGCTATTGC
>JANQQM010000154.1 GCA_028289365.1 Salaquimonas sp.
CTGGTATTTCGGTTCGGAGTGCAATGGCGGATTTGCCCAATATACCAAGGTGGCCGCGCGCTATGCCCACGCAATTAAATCTGACCTTAGCAACGTGGATCTCGCCTCGTTTCCCTGCTCCTACTCGACCGCTGAAAACATGCTGACGCGGGCAGCGTTGGTTTCCGGTGAAACAGTGCTGGTCACAGGTGCTTCGGGCGGTGTCGGTTCAGCCGCCATTCAACTGGCAAAGGCGCGCGGGGCAAAGGTGGCCGCAGTTACCTCGGCTTCGAAGGCTGAAGCAATCCGCCAGATTGGCGCGGACGAGATCCTGGACCGTGATGACGATTTGCTCGAGAAGCTTGGTCGCAACAGCATCGATGTCGTCGTCGATCTGGTCGCCGGGCCGCAATGGCCGCAGTTACTCGAAATCCTGCGACCGGGTGGTCGCTATGCTGTGTCCGGCGCCATTGCCGGCCCGATCGTTGAGCTTGATGTCCGGACCCTGTACCTGAAGGATTTGAGCTTCTTCGGATGCACGGTGCTGGAGCCGGTCGTGTTTCCCAATCTTGTCAAACTGATCGAGACCGGCGCAATCAAACCGCTGGTTGCCGAGACCTTCCCGCTTGCTGAAATCGTCAGCGCCCAGACGGCATTCGAAAAGAAGGCGCATATCGGTAAGATCGTTTTGGAGGTAGATTGACTGTCAATAAATTGTTTTGCAGTGAATTTACCTGATAACAATTAGACAGACAGGAAATAGTACCAGAGAAGCTATCCTGCGCCAATCAGAACACCGGCCGCAAAAACCAATGATCCGCCCAACACGACCTGAAAGATCGCCCGGCCCCAGGAGGTTTCCATATACCGGTTTTGTATCCAGGCAATCGCCCACAATTCGACGAACACGATTGCAATTGCGAGGATCGTCGCCGTCCAGAATTCCGGAATGAGATAGGGAAGCGCGTGTCCAAGACCGCCAATCGTGGTCATGATGCCGGTGGTCAGGCCACGCTTGATCGGCGACCCGCGGCCGGAGATTACACCGTCGTCGGAAGCGACCTCAGTAAAGCCCATTGAAATCCCGGCGCCAACCGACGCGGCGATGCCGACAAGGAAGGTGGTCCAGGTGTCATGCGTCGCAAATGCGGTGGCAAATACCGGCGCGAGCGTTGAGACCGAACCGTCCATCAGCCCGGCAAGGCCCGGTTGTACATAGGTCAGCACAAACTGCTTATGCTCCATCTCCCGCTCGCTGGCCTTCACATCTTCCGGTGTGAAGTTTTTTTCTGCTTCCATCGCCGTGCCGATATGTCCGGCTTCCGCACGTGCGAGGTCACCCAGCAATTTGCGGATCGAGGCATCCGTGGTCCGCCGCCCCGCCTCGGCATAGAACCGGCACGCCTGCGCCTCCATCTCGGCCGCCTGCTTGCGAACTTCGTCAACGCCTTTTGGTTTAACCAGCCAGTCGGGTTTACGCTCGTAAAACCCTTTGACATGCTCACGCCGGATCAGCGGAATCGTTTCGCCAAACTTTTTGACATGCATGTCGATCAGCCACCGGCGATGGTCATCTTCCTCTTCTGCCATTTCGTCGAAGATCTTGGCCGAGTCAGGATAGTCATCACGAAGCCATTGCGCATAGCTGCGATAAATCCGCCCGTCATCTTCCTCCGACGAAATCGCGAGCGCCAGGATTTCCTGTTCACTCAGACTGTCAAAGTCGCGTTTTCGGGTTGGCAAGAATTGGCGCAGCATTCGATTCCCTCTTTAGAACCGTTCTAATCTATCGACAGGCCTCTGTCTACCGATCTTGCGCCGCTTTACCACAACAGATGATCCGGATTGTGTGAATTGATGTTATCCTCGATAAAAACGATATTTATGTAACAGTTTTAAGCGAATTGATCGGACAGGAGTTTCTCATGGGAATGTTCAACCGGTTGCTGGACCGGATCGGGCATGGAATGGCAAAGGCCCTCTCCCATCAGGTCTCGGGTTACGAGCCCTATACGCCTTCGGATTACGACACGCTCTGGGCAACCCTGCAGCCCGGCGATATCTTGCTGGTTGAAGGCAATCAGCTGGTCTCCTCGACCATCAAATATCTGACAAATTCCACCTGGAGCCATTCGGCGATTTATGTCGGCCATGTCCTGCCGCGCCCCGCCGACGGTTCGGAACGCCCGCGCCTGGTCGAATCGATCCTGGGCGAAGGGTGCATCGCGGTACCGCTCTCGCGCTATTCGACCTACAATACCCGGATCTGCCGCCCGGTTGGCCTGACCCCGGATGACCGCAAGAAGGTCGTCGACTTCATGATCTCCAAGATCGGGACCCAATATGATCTTCGAAACATTTTTGACCTATTGCGCTATTTCTTCCCGATCCCCGTCCCGTCGCGCTTTCGGCGCCAGATGATCGCCTTTGGCTCCGGCGAGCCCAGCAAGGCGATCTGCTCGTCCTTGATTGCCCAGGCGTTTCAGTCGGTCAAATACCCCATTCTTCCCGAGGTTACTCGCGCGCCGGGCCGGGCGTCGGCCGAATCGCGTTATTCGCGGCGCGAGATCCTTCACATCCGCCACCATTCCCTGTTTGCCCCGCGCGACTTTGACTTGTCTCCCTATTTCGAGATCGTCAAACCCACCATCGAGGCCGGCTTCGACTACAAGAAATTGCATTTCAGCGGCAAGGTCTCCGACCGCGATGTGCTCAGAAGTCCGCCGTCAGAATCCGACGATACCCCCGACACCGCTGATTCTGGGGTCAGCAACTGACTACAAAGTCACTGGCAAAGCAGATAGGTGCAGTTACGCCCGTGGCATCCCAGGTCGAAATGGAAATGTGTGCGATGGGCCGCATCCGCATCCGGGCCCAATACGGTGGTGAACATTTCACACGCCTTCGCATGGCTTCTCGCCAGGAATTCCGCTTCCTTGTTCCCGGCTCTTTCCACCGGATCCTTCGGCTCTGCCCCCGCTTCAACTTCCGCGCCCGCGCCCTCCTGCGCCACGCTTGCTGTGGTCATATGCGGCCAGTGCTCCTCCACCGAGATCGTGGTGCCGTCTTCCAGCTTGAACGCCGTGATGTCGATCGCATTTGCAAAGGAATGCTCCGACAATTTTCCTTCCCGCGCCCGGTTGCGCCGCCGGCACTGATATCCCGGCCCGGTCACCATCGTCTTGATCGGCGAGCCATAAATGTCCCTGGCGATCTTCGACGCCGCATCGGCAAATCCCGCAACCGCCGTGGCGGTCTTGCAGTTCATGGTCACCGTCTGGCTGAACTCGACCTTGTCCCCGCCATTAAGTGCGGTGATTTCCAGTGGCGACCTTTCCCCGCATTGGCCCTCTGCCAGCGGCTTGCCGATTTTTCCCGTCACCGTGCCATCCAGCAGCGCCGGGCACGACGACTGGTAGACCCGCACCGGGTCGGCGGGCAGTTTTTTTGCTTCCTGGGTTGCGGCCGGTCTTTCGGGCCGCTTCGTCGGCACCGGCAACTCCGCCTGCCCCTTGGCTGGCGCTGACAGCAGGGTTGTAAGGGCCGCCAGCATCAGGGCTTGTGCAATTTTCCTCATTGGCCTTGCTTCGCACACCTCTCCCTGCGCGACAAGCCTGTTGGCGCTTATGTTTGGCGTTCTTCAGTAAAGTACTCACCTTGTTCACGCCTGGACCAACACCCGGCAATCGAGTTTGAGGCGGCGCATGACATTCCGGGTATCGATCACCATGCCGGCATTCTTCGCAACCAGTTCATAATCGACTTCATCATGGTCGGTGACGACAAGCACAGCGTCCATGTGCCGGATCGTGGTGGCATCAAGGACTATGGACTTTCTACGCGAACATTCCGAGCAACGATCGGTTATGGAGAATTCAGCCAAATGCGGATCATGTAAAAGCACTTCAGCACCACGCTTTTCCAATGTCTCAATGATTTCCTGCGCGGGGCTGCCACGAATGTCGGAGATATTCCTTTTGTAAGCCAACCCCAGTACCAGAATCTTGGATGATCCAATTGATTTTCTGAGATGAAGATCAAGCGCTTCTCCCAGTTTCGCCACAACGTAACCGGGCATGGAAATATTGATCTCTCCTGCCAAATCCACAAATCTTGTACTGGTCGAAAGCTCGCGCGCTTTCCAGGCCAGATAATGCGGATCAACAGGGATGCAGTGTCCTCCCAATCCTGGTCCGGGGTAAAATGGCGTGAAGCCAAATGGTTTAGTCGACGCTGCCTCAATGACCTCCCAAATGTCTATACCCATGGCGTCATAGATAATCTTCGTTTCATTGACGAGCGCGATATTGACAGCGCGATACACATTCTCGGTGATTTTTACCGCTTCAGCAGTTCTTGGTGTGGATACGGGAACTACGGTTTCTACAAAAGCCGAGTAAAATCTTGCTGTCAGTGATCGGGCTACTTCGCCGTCGCCGGAGACAATTCTTGGAATAGTTGTCGTGCCAAAGTCTTGATTCCCGGGGTCTTCCCGCTCGGGAGAGTATCCAACCCAAAAATCGATCCCGGATATCAGACCGCCTGACTGCAGTATCGGTATGACAACTTCATCGGTCGTACCCGGCCAGGTGGTGGATGAGAGCACCACAAGCTGACTTCTGCGACGAAAACCGGCGATCGATTCCGCTGCTGATATTACTTGGTTGAGATCAGGACTGCGCTGCTCCGTTATTGGCGTGGGTACACAAATTACGATTACATCACACGCCTCAAGATCGAGGAATTTGCAGGTTGGAGAGAATGTTCCCGATTGGACAAAATCTGCAAGCATTTGGCTATCGACGGCTTCGACATAAGATTCTCCTGCTCTCAAATGACCAATCTTGCTCCGATTGACGTCGAATCCGGTCGTTCTGAAACCGGCTGTCGTTACCGCGGTTGCCAGTGGAAGTCCTACATAGCCCAATCCGATGATCCCGATTTTTGCGCTACGCGAGCGTAGTTTTTCGGCGAGAATGTCGCCGTTCGTTACCTTGGCATCCATTATCCAAACCCAATACTTGCGTGAAACTCTGTCGGTCTATTTTCTGCATACGGCAGTGAGCGCGGAAATTATTCGTTGTGCAGCTTTGCCGTCCCACTTTTCCGGCCGACAAGACTGCCGGTCTTCCATATCCATGGCATGAACGATAGCTTCTACGATCCCGGCTCTTTGAGTTCCTGCCAGGAGATTCGTGCCCTTGCGGATTGTGATAGGTCGCTCGGTATTCTCGCGAATTGTGACACAGGGAATGCCCAACGCTGTGGTTTCTTCCTGCAATCCGCCCGAATCCGTCAGAACCATACGGGAATCAGAGATCAAGCCAAGAAAATCAAAATAACCAAACGGCTCAAACAACCTGATCCCAGATCTGCCCGAACGCTTGGCAAACCAATCGAGCATACCGAATTGTTCGATGTTGTTTTGGGTCCGCGGATGGGCGGGAAAGATAACTGGAAACTCACCGATACTACTCACAACTGCATCCAGGATTTCCTCAAGTTTCTCCTTGAAATCTGTATTGGTTGGCCTGTGCAGCGTAAGAACTGCGTAGTTCCCGGGTCGCAGTCCCAGCGATTTGGCAAATCTCGAAGCCCTGGCGCGTTCCAAACACCATTCAAGACTGTCAATCATCACATTTCCCACGAAGTGAATTCGAGCAGGATCAACCCCTTCCATTTCCAGGTTCAGGCTGGCGATCTCATCGGGTGTAAACAGGAATTCACTGATCGAATCTGTAATTCTGCGATTGACCTCTTCCGGCATGGACATGTCGAACGAACGGAGACCGGCCTCAACATGCGCAACCTTGAAACCCAGTTTGCACGCAGTCACCGCAGTCGCCATGGTCGAATTGACATCGCCTGGAACAATCACAATGTCAGGATCAAAACCAGCAAGTACAGGTTCGATCTCTGTCATCATCCTCGCGGTTTGATGGGCATGTGTTCCAGACCCGACAGAAAGGTTGATATCTGGCAGCGGCATTTCCAGATCGGAGAGTATCGCGTCGCTCATCGGCCGGTCATAGTGCTGGCCGGTGTGGATCAATTGATGTTCAATCTCATTGCCATATGGTTCCATCGCCCGGATCAGCGGCGCAACTTTCATGAAGTTCGGTCTAGCGCCAACCACGGACATGAATTTCAATGGCCGGTTCAATTTTTCGGGCTCGTTTTTTTCAGGACACCTTGGAAGATATCGAGCATTTGGTCAGCCAATTTTTTACGATCATAATTTGCTGCTGCCATAAGCCCGTTTGCGCCAAGCTGTTCACAAAGCGACTTGTCATCAGCAAGCCTTACTATTCCGGCGGCCAATTCATTTTCGTCACACGGCGCGAACAGCAAGCCAGCGTTTGACCTTTCCAATATCAGCGCGGACTCGCCATTTACGCCATGCAGCACCGGCACGCCCATCGCCATGCATTCGAACAGTTTTGACGGGATTACGGTAGAAAACAGCTCTTCATCGCGAAGATGAATGATTGAGGCATCTAGCAACGACCAATATCGGGTGACTTCGGTTCGGGGAACAGAATCAAGAAATAGGACGTTACCGAGCTGCATTCGTTTCGCGCGACGTTTTAATTGCGCCTTCTCTGCTCCGCTACCGAGCAACAAAAAGTATATGTCATCACGCCCCTGTTCGTTTATCAGTGCGGCGGCATCAAGAAGCGTATTCAGCCCATGCGCCATTCCATGCGTTCCTACATAGCCGGCTAAGAATTTTCCATCGAAACCCAGATTTTTCTTGAGTGTATTGTCGGGTAACCTTGGCCGGAACCGTGCCAGATCCACTCCATTGGTCACTACATGAATCTTGCTATCGTCAATGCCACGATCGGCGAGGATCTTCTGAAATGAGTGGGTTACCGTGACAATGCAATCGGCCTTCCGGTAGAGAAACCGTTCAAGCTTCTCCAGCAGATGATAAATCAGCCTTCTCTTCATTGCACCGACAGCGATCAGCGATTCCGGCCACAGATCCCGCACTTCGAAGACAAACGGCGCTCCCAGCAACCGGGAAACTGCCAGGCCCGCGACTGCTGTAAAAAACTGCGGAGACGTAGCGATTACAATGTCAGCCCGTGAGCAAAATGGAGCGATCATTGTAGCGCTGACCATGAAACTCGCATAATCAAGCGTGCGTCGGAAAAAGCCTTCATTGGCGGTTATATAGGTCCACACACGGATGACATTGATTCCATCTACAGTTTCGCGGGCGATAATCGAGTTTTTGTAGCCGGCAAACAATTTACCATCCGGAAAATTTGGTGCGCAGGTGACAACGGTCACCGCATGTCCGGCCAATACCCATTCTCGGGCATGTTCATAGGTTCTCGATGCTGGAGCATTGACTTCCGGGGGGAAATTGTCGGTCAGAAAAAGAATATGCAAACTGGTTTGCGCTACCAGGAAAAACTGGCCTCAATGCAACCATCATTAGCCGGAATAGCAATGGCCTCGGTTATTCGAGTAAGACCAAATTCCGGGTGATACTGAGAAGGTTCAAGCTGCGCCGGACAAGAGGCCCGCAATTTGACTACACGACCCGAGGCCAAGCTTATACTGCCCGATTGCCTTCCAGGATCAATGGTTGCAGAAACGTCCGGAGAAAGGTGGAATCTAGCAATTGCTCGCCCATCTTCGCATCCAACATGATCCGCAACCAATAGTTTGCTACCACTCATCTCCCATCTGCGCGAATGGATCGGTTTGCCGGGCAATCGGCGATATCCGTCATGGTTGGCAGATACGATTGACAGGTCAGAGCCACTTTCTGCTCGGATGTCATTTACATTCGCGCGCCTTGCCACCCTGAAGCTTTTCCAGACCGCCGACGAGTTTGCACCATCGATAGATACGGTCGAATGCGTAGCTGTTGATCTCTCCATATGGCGCTGAGCGCCTGTCTCATATTCGGACGTCCCGCCATTTACAATCACGCGCTCATGTCCAACTGAAAACTCGCAGGATAGCGTATCAGCATGTGCATGTCCGGGAAGGTAGTCGGGCCCAACCGGTGCAACATCACCAATCAAAGTGCACCCGCCACGCTCCATTCGAAAATAGCCAGATGGCGAAAGAAGCTTGAGATTTTTTCGATCTGTTTTGGACAAGGCTAACCCGAGCTTTTCGGCATAGGATCTAAGGCTGGAGGTATCTGCAGCTATTCCGAATGCCGCATCATTAAAGAAGGAGATCCGTCCATCGGGATGCGTCATTGTCTCAAGCCAATGCAACATCAATGGAACTTTTCGCTCAAGTTTATCGTGCAGAGATGTGTTCCCAATTCCCGAAAATTGCAGAAGGTTCAAGACGTCAAGCAGATCTTCAAGGACGATGGAATGGTACATCGGCGATCGCTCAACATGACCGCCATCAGATAAGATCTGTTCATCCAGTTGTTGTTCGAAAATTGCCAGCGCTTTTGTTATCCAGCTGGCGGCTTCACTGCCGCGAAAGAAGATTCCGCCAAAGATGAGCGCCTTCGCATTTGACAGTAAATGATTGCCAAGCAGATGCCATTCGACCTGACAGTCAAGCCAGCGCAATTGGGTGGCCAGGCTTTCGATCCAATCTGATCGCAATTCGTATCCGTCGAAGTCCGATTTGATCCAGTTTACGATACGACGTGAGAGTGGATAGGGCTCCCATCCGACGCCGGTTCCCGGTGTATTGTCTTGCACCCAACGGTCTATGAAATCGACATTCCAGGATTTCTTACAGCAAACAGAATTCGACAGAAGATCATCATGATAGTGCAGATTGTAGAGCCACAGCTTCGTCTTCTTGGTGTCATTCCAATTTTCCGCACAACATATCTCGCCATCCTCGTTCAGTATCCGGACCCGACCTGATTCCCTGAAAATTGGCTGTTTACGGATTGCCGTAATCCATTCTCCGGGAATATATCTTCTAGGCGGCGTAGGCCGTTCTGCGGGTCTTGGCCGGTAAATCATCTTCCGCAATCGGGCATAGATCTGGATGGGGCGGAGATGCCGAACCGTATTAACGTAGAGCATGAAGCCCAATGATTAGATCGCGCGCTCTGCCGCCTCGATACTGAGACGGCTTACTTCAATGATTTCGCCAAGCGGAATGGGCGCCGGACCACCGTTTCGAATAGCATCACAAAATGCCTGAGCGCACGCATTGTGACCCTTGTCCTGTATCCAGCTATATTTGTTTATTAGTCGCCCAAACCCGTGGGTCCGTAAACGGCGAAAATTTTCAAGCAATATCGACCGTCCGGCGCAATGAACCTCAAGCCGCTCTTTGGACACGGCCTTGTGCCCGTTGGTGAAATAATTGACAACACCAATGGATCCATCTGCAAAGGCCAGCGAGATGATTGCTGTTTCACGGCGCTGTATGTCGTGGGGAAGCTCAGACACTTTAACATCGAATTCTGAAACTGGCGCATCAGCAAGATGGCGGAGCAGATCGACGAAGTGGCAAGCCTCGCCGAGGATTCTGCCACCGCCTTTCTTACTGTCGTGCAACCAGTGGTCGGTTGGTACCCTCCCGGCATTTACATTCATGATGAAGCTTTTTGGTTCCGCTAATGTATCAAGCTGTCGCTTGATATCGATGATCATCGGAGCAAACCGTCTATTGAACCCGACAAGCAGCAATGGTCCACCGGGCTTGGCGGCGATCTCGCTGATCGCTTCCAGTTCGGATAAACGCAAGCAAAGCGGCTTTTCGACAAACACGTTCTTTCTTGCATTCAGAGAAGCAAGTACGAACCGCGCATGCGTATCGTGCCGGGTACAGATTACGACAGTGTTGATCTCCGGAGATGATACTGTCGCATCTGCGTCACTCGACGCCTTCTCGAAACCGAATTTTCTTCCGGAATGTGCTGCCTTCAGCCCAGCCAATGATACGATGGTGTCAAGCCGTGCACCGCTATCCGAAAACGATTTGATCAGCGTTCGATTCGCGTGATTTCCCGCGCCGATAACTCCAATAGCCGGCTGCGTGCGCTTTCTCCTTTTCCTTCTTTTGTCATTCCTGTTTCGAGTAAGCGTTATTGTCCGATCGGAATTCGCCGGTGGATCGTCATAATGAAACAAGATACCCAGAACGGATCTGTCCTTGATTAACCGATCATAGGCTTTGTCTGCTTGTCTTATCGGAAATTCGGAAGAAACCAGCCTCGAAACGTTGATTTTTCCGGACGCCATTAGATCCAGCACCGCCTGGAAATTTCGTTGGGCTGTCCATCGCACATATGCGGGCGGATAATCATTGCCGTGCAATTCGTATCCCGGATCATGCCTACCCGGTCCGTAGGAGCAGGATACCTGTAAGCTTAGTTCCTTTTCATAAAAATCTGCCCGGTTCAACTCAAGACCGCTGACGCCAACAAGAACAATCCGTCCGCGTTTACGGCACATTTTGGCAGCCTGGGTCAGCGGCTCATTGCTGGCGGTTGCGGTCGTTACGAGGACGCCATCGACTCCAATCCCATTACTGAAAGCCGTTGCGCTACTTTGCGGATCAGCCTCCCTGGAAAGATCGATCGTCTGCGCACCATACTCCCTGGCCAACTCAAGGCGATGCTTGTCGTAGTCCATGCCAAGCACTTGGCAGCCATTGGCGCGAAGTATCTGAACGGTTAGCAATCCAATCAGCCCAAGACCGGTAACCACAAAACGCTCGCCTAGCACTGGTTGAATAAGGCGTGTTCCTTGAAGCGCCACGGCACCGAGCACAGCGAAAGTGGCTGTGCGATCATCAACATTGTTAGGAATTCTAGCCACCAGGTTCCTGGGGACGCTGACGATGTCGGCATGGCATCCGTTCGATAGGACCCGGTCCCCGGCCGAAAACCCACCACCAGTCTCGACTACCGTCCCGGAATTGCAATATCCTAGCACCAGTGGACGATCGAGTTTGGCTTTGATGGATCCAAGTGTAGCGGCGATGCCGTCGGTTCTTATCTTCTCCAGCGCTTCCTGCAACCGATGCGGTTGTCCGCACGCCTTTCCGGCGAAATTGCTCTTGCCGAACTCCACCAACATCCGTTCAGTACCGGGCGAAATTAATGAACATCTACTTGCGATCAAGATACTGTCTTTTGTTGGAACTGGCGCAGGCACCTCAAGCGTTTTTACCTCACCAGTCTGCAACTCCAATAGAACCTGCTTCATGTCAGCCCGGTTCCGAAACCACGATTTCACGATAACCAATCAACATGTTTCGCAAATCCCGGATGGCCCGGCGATTAAATGAGATTGCCAATCCTGAAAACAAGAAGATGCCGGCAATCACCTGAAGCGAGAGTTCGACCACTGCCGGAAGTTCAGCGAATATCGGGGGAATCGCCCAAACGGCGATTGCCATACTGGTTGCGAGCAAAATGGATGGTGCCAAGTCATGTACTTGGCTCGATAATTCATAGCCAATGACCTTGCCCGCTTTACTCGCCATCAGGAAGCTGGATATCCATGCGCTGATAACCATCGACCAGGCAATCGCTTCAACGCTAATCATTGCGGCGCAAACCGTGAGAACCAGGAAGACTGGTCTTGTCAGACATTCGAAGTAAAAATAGTCCTTTGGTCTGCCGCTGGCCATGAACACCAGCAGATTGATATCGTAGACTGGAATGAACAGGCGCGACAGACAGAGGATCTGTACATAGGGAACCGCCGGTTGCCAGCTTTCCCCGAACACTATTACGACAAATGAATCTGACACGACCAGTAATCCCAAGATTACCGGCGCATTGATCAGCATGCTGATACGCAACGTCGCTCTGACTTGCTGTCTGAATTTGCCTTGGTCTGACGTAAGCCTTGAGAACGCGGGGAATGCAACCCGCTCAAAAATGCTGCTGACCATTGTGGCAGGAAGGGCAGTTGTTGTTTCCCCGCGCATATAGTAGCCCAGAACCTCTGGACCATGATATTTGCCGATGAAAACGGTATTAAGCCTGACGTGAAAAATGTTTAGTAACTGGACACCAAACCAATATCGCCCGAAGGTAATTAGTCGACGTAAGGAATACGCATTCAGATATGGTCTAGGACGCCAGTCGCTGAGGATCCAAAGCATGCTAGTTCCGGCAACGCCAGCTGTGAGCGCTTGTAGCGCTAATGTGAGTGCGCCATAGCCGGCAAGTCCGGCTGTGATGGCAGTAAAACCAGAAAGGACCACTACGAACAAACTTGTGAAAGTTAGCTGTCTAAAGTAAAAGCGTTTTGCCAGTAACGCGCGATGGACGTTACCCGTTGCAGAAATCACCAGATTCAAGGCCAGCACATAGGCGATGGATTGCAATCCCGGAACCTCGTAAAATCGAGCCAGTGAAGGTGCGGCTGCAGTCAGGAACAATGCGGTCAATATGGCTACCAGCAGATTGAACCAGAACATTGCGGACTCGTCATCCGCCGTTGCATCCTGATTTTGGATCAGGGCCGAACCCATGCCAAAATCTATAAAGATGCCTGCTACGCCAATGTACAATGCCAACAGCGCATATACGCCAAATGCATCAGGAGACAGGATGCGGGTGAGAATAACCGCGATAATGAAATGCAAAGACTGCCGCGTCAGAATTTCCATTGCGCTCCATCGCGTTGCCTGAGCAGACTTTGCCGTTATGTCCAAGTTTAAATTGATTTCAGAACGGTTTCATTGAGATGGGGCAAGGAATTGAGCAGCTAGAAAGGATTCAGGTTTTCGGGCCATCCAGCGTATACCGTTTGCTTTTGAGATATTTGACCAGTAATCCGGCAGAGAAGAGATAGGCGAAATAGATTGGTAGCCGGCTGATAATACTGTCGAGAACAAAATTATTTAGGCCTTGCGCAGCAGAAAGCATCGCAATCAGCACCGCGGGCAACACGATAAACTCCATCTTCTTCAGCGCTTCAATCGACCGCCACGACATCGCCGCAAATAACCAACCGATCAAGAGGCATCCGACAATTACCCCTGCCCACCCGTAGTTCCAGTATAGGTCACCATAAATGGGAAGGCCGAGATTACTGGTTCCCTGGCGATTTACAGAAATATTATAGAATTCCGCGCCAAGTGGTCGGATTATCGGTTTGTCTGGCCAGAGGACGCGCGGGATAAATCGTATCCAGGCATTGCTGAGCGTCGAACCGGCAGCACCCGCATCATACAGCGCCATCGCCAATGCCTGCTCACCGCTGAAGTTCAGGCGGGTCCACCAACCTTGCCGTTGCTCGTCACCGTAGGAAAGTGGGACCGGGTCAGGTTGCCGCGAAATATAGTCTATGACGATGTCAATGCGCTCCAGATAGCCGGCATCATTGATCGTCCCGGATTTTTCAAGGATTGCAGCCCTGCCAATATGGACGAGATTTTGTGCCGGAACAAAGACATATGCAATGACGGCTAACATGATCGCCAATCTCGAAAGACTACGGTTTCCCAGATATGCGCCCAGTGCCGGAAACATCAAAGCGATGACAAGCTCCATCTTCGACATGGCCAATAATGTCAGGAGCAAATGAATTGGGAGGCATATTGCAATCGCACATCTCAATCTAGGACTGCCGCGCACGGCCAAATAGGTCATGATGCCAAATCCGACATCGAGGATCGGGGCAACGGATGTCAGAACCCCCGGTATGACCATATCGATCATCCCCCATTGAGCGGGCTTGATGAACAGGTATCGCAGAATTGCGCCGCCGACCACGAAAGCAATAGCAACATGAATTGGAGAAATGTATGAACGGGCCAGCGGTTGTGAACTTGCTACGGCTTTCCACTTTCCTGGATTTGCGCAAACATGCAGCCAGAATCCGCTGATGAGACAAGTAATTCCCGATGCACTCAACAGATTGGACCGGGTTAGCTCGGAGGGAGAAACCGCCAACTCGCTATACAGTAACGCCGCTCTTGTCGAAGGATTTCCATAGACTTCAACTAGCGGGCCGATACCGTAAAACACGGCAGAATTCATTAGAATCCAGAAGGAAGGAGCCCAGATCGCCTCCGGGCAATGCCGAACGATACGCACTGCTGCGACCAGCATCACGACGACAAAATATATGGGAGCAAATCCATTTATTTGATGCAGTAATTGGCGATCAGATAACTCCTGACAGCCATAAGCGTATACGATGATCAAAGGCGCAACTGCAAACACGGTCTGCCCGTAGATTACGAAAAATGGGTTTCTAATCCGGGACTGCGGCAAGATGGAATCTGTATCTTGCTTCCAATGGAAACCCATGGGTGATGGATAAACCGCCCGATTGGAACTGGCTATTTGCGCCGGCTTACATTTCCTTTGAATTGTGTTGTGTGGCCTTTCGGAACCGGACCAACTTTCGATCTGATTTCCTCCGCTCCAGCACATGGCGCAGCTACCGATCTATGCCCGCCCGCCAGGCTTTGCCTATCATCGGACAAAACGATCATTCAAAAGGCAAAGACTGAAATGGATACTACGCCCAACCTTAAACTCCCCTTCATTGCCCCGGCGCAGGCACAAAAACATGTCACCCACAATGAAGCGCTGCTGCTGCTTGATGCTGCAGTAAATCTGGGCGTGGTGAGTCGAACCGTCACTAGCCCGCCCGCCGATCCCGCTGAAGGCACCCGTTACATTGCGGCGAGTGCGGCGACGGATGCCTGGCTCGGTCATGATCATGAAATTTGTGTCTGGCAGGACGGGGCCTGGACATTTCTGGCGCCGCTGGAGGGCTGGCTGGTATGGATCGCAGATGAATCCCTGCTGGTCGCGTGGAACGGGTCGGCCTGGATCGAAGCCGTATCGATCGAGAGCATCAACCCGGCAGAACTGGTCGGCGTCAATACCGTCGCTGATGCCAGCAACCGCTTGTCGGTCAAATCCGACCAGGTACTGCACAGCCACGATGATGTGACACCCGGCTCCGGCGATGCTCGGCACCTGATCAACAAGGCGCTCACAACAAACACAGCTTCACTTCTCTTCCAGACTGGTTATTCCGGCCGCGACGAGTTCGGCCTCGCCGGAAACGACAACTGGCAGGTCAAGGTCAGCGCTGACGGGATTGCCTGGCAGCAGGCATTGGAGGTCGACAACGCTACCGGACATGTCGGCGTCGGTATCAGCGCGCCCGCCGCTCCCCTTCATGTCGCCGGTGACGATCAGGGCCTCTCTCTTGAGAATACGCAGGATCCTGGACAAAGCTGGACCATCGGAATTGGCCGACCCGGAATGTATGAGGATCAGCTTATTATTTCCACCGGCACCGACATTGCTACGCCGGCTAATCATCTGCTTCGCATTCCCAAAACCTATGCGCCGACTTTTACCAATGGAATTCAGGTCACAGATGGAGAACCTATTGGTAGCGAAACCAGCGGCGGGCTGGCAAACTACAAACCCTGGACCGGGTCGCGCGGTGAACTGTCTTTTCGGGGTCCGGACGATTCCGGCACTGCGGAATTCAGAATTTACGCATTCATTCATGACGGTGCATTCCAGGGCAAGGATGCCGGCGTCTGGAAGGCGGATGCTGATGGCGCCAGACTAGGTATCAACACATTCTCACCGACTACCACTTTGCATGTTGAAGGTCCGGCCCGCATTGGAAACTATTATGTTGGCAACTTACCGGATGCCACGACGTCTGGCGCCGGATCGATTATTTACCTCACCGATGAAACCGGCGGACCGGTCCTCGCATTCAGCGATGGTACAGATTGGCGGCGCTCGACCGATCGTAACATTGTTAGCTAGCATCTACGTTCACATGCTAAACGGTCTCGACGAACGAAGTTCGCAGTATTTTTCAACGACCACAGCGGCTCTATCATCGGCTGAATGTCCGGCAACCAGACACCGATTTTGGCCTGCCGCGGCGATCGTTCTCCGCTCTTTTTCGTTGCAGAGATAGTAAGATATTTTTTCGAGAAACTCGTCATCGCAGGAATACATTGCGCATTCGCGACCGTCTTTAAAATATCCCATGATCTCCGGAGTCCGTTCGTGCAGCATAAATCCGCCGCAAGCCGGTATTTCGAAACTGCGTGACGTCGATGTGTCACCAGTTTTTGCGTCGGAATTGCCTTCATACAGCAAACCGAGATTGATCTTGGATGCACAAACTGCCTTGGAAAATTCCCGTCCGGTGACCATGTGGCCCTGATAGGTTCCGGCATCGCCAGCGTTAACTCTGTCCCATCGGATTGGGCCCCAGATACGTAAATCAATTCCGTTTAATCTCTCGGATATGAGCGACACCAGCCTCAGTTTCTTTTTCGAGATATTTCCGATGAAGGAGACATCGCACCCATATTGTCGGATATCCCTTTTCGACAACTTGATGCTCTTGTGTGTATCGGGGTCGAATGCATGTGGCAGAAAACTGACATTGTGGATGCCAAATCGCCGAGGCAGTTCCGCAAGATGCGCCGATTTTGTCGTAAATATCCAATCATAGCTGCTAATTGCTCGGGCCAGGTTCCTGCCGTGATCGGTAAATCCGGTATCGGGATAATATTGAACCGCAATTGTGCCTGAACGCTTTATGTCCAGAATTGTCTGGCGCCATATATGGGTACCTTTGAAAACAAACAGCAGATCCGGATTAAATGCGATCGCCGCTTGTCGAAGTGCATGATTATATTCTGCCTCCAATGCACGAAGGCCCAGTCTGCGAAGTGCACGAATGGGGCGCGATACCCATTTCGGAAAATAGGTGTCCTCGGAAACGACCTGCACACTGTGCCCTGTCCGGCGAAAAGCATTTACAAAAGCATAGTCATTTGACCCAAGCCAAAGTGCAGAGACAGCCAGAATGCGCAAGCTTGCTGAGCTCACCGATGAGTGACCTGCCGGCCCTGAAGGGCAAGCGTGTCGGGTCTCATTTATCTGTTGACCAATCGGCCTTGACCGCCAACGGTGGAACGCCGCAGTTTTTCAAGGAACCGCCTTTTGAAAACACTATAACGAAAGTGCTCGTGCCAACGTTTGTAGCCGTTGTGCCCCATCTGTTTTGATAGGTGTTCATTTTTGAAAAGTTGGATGATTCTTGCGGCAAGTTCACCTGAATTTGAAAGATCGACATTGAAACCGGTGATACCATCCAAGTTGATTTCGGAACCGGCATCGTGAACCGACGCAATGACAGGCAGGGATCTGCGCATCGCCTCGATATATACAAGGCCAAATCCTTCCCCCCGGCTTGGCATGACAAAGAGATCGCCCCTTTGCCAAAGCTTGTCCAATTTAGCCTCTTCCACAAATCCGACCACACAGATTGATTGTCGCACTGGCGACTTAGCTACCATTTCTGCTAATTGTGGTCGGCCTGGACCATCTCCGGCAATAAGCAATCGCGCACCGGGAAGGTGTCGCATGACATCGGGCCAGCAGTCGACCAGTTCCTTATGTCCCTTATAGCCGAGACCATCATCAATTCTGCCGATAATCAGCGCAGTGGGACGATGTTCCAGCCGAAAATGCCGTTCGGGAGGCTCGTCCTCTTCGGTGGCGAGCCAGCATATTTGGGCATTCTTCAATCTGCCGTGAATCTCTGAGAACTTTTTCAGAGTGTAGTTCGAATTCGCTAGGACAAAATCAGCACGTGCCAGCGCCCTTCTTCTTTCGGGAGACAGAGAGTACCAGACCTCAACACCGTGGACCCACAGTCCGTAAGGTCGGTATAGTCCTGGAAGTCGGGGATGCGCTCTTGCGGGACCCACAGAATCATAAAGGAAGCTTGAGCAATATGTTGCCGCTGCGTGGCATCGAATTGCATATGAGAGCCGGTTGTTTCGGGCTGTCTCGACGTTTCTGCCGGAAATGGTCTGCTGTCTGGTATCCAGAAGGGATATTATTTTTGTATCAGCACCGGCGTCGATCAATGCGCGAGCAGATAATCGAGCGACTCGCGCAATTCCTCCCTTTCCAGCCTCCGCGACGGTTGTCCCGATAAACCAGTCCCGTTGGCGAAGTGCGGTCAGCGACTTGCTTCCATTACCTCACGGAACATCGTCGCTGTCCGCTCTGCGGCATTGTTTGTCCTGTGCATTTTTACGGCATATTTTCTTGTCGCCTCCCTTAGTTTCCGCTTCTGCTGGCTGCCCATCGTGGCGAGCATGTTGATTATTTCTTCAAACTGAGAATGCTTCGAGAGTGGAATACTCCAGCCGGCAAGGTTCTCCTCGAGATCGCACCATGGCGTTCTGTCGCTAATCAGGACCGGGACCCCGGAACAGAGTGCTTCATGAATCGCGTGACCAAAATTTTCGCCAAGTGTCGGAAGAAAAAAAAGATCTCCGGCTGCAAGTGCGCCTGGGATTTTTTCGCTTGCGATTGTGCCCCGATAGTCGACAGTCACATTTGATGGCAGCGCGGTAATGGCTGCTCTACACTTCAACCAATACTCTCTGTCGCAAACCGGTCCGTATATAACAAGTCGCACCTTGTTTGTGATCCGTTTCAAGACGCGCAGCACAAACAAAAGGTTCTTCATCGGGACAATTCTGCCGACATAAACAATTCGCAGCGCATTCTCCCTTTCAAGATGCAGACCTGCTTTATCAGCAGCTGGCAAGGGATGAAGTATCCTCGCGTCTGGGGCTTCAACTATCCCTCGGCATTGGAGGCCTGACCTCATTACATCTTGAGTTTCATGCGGAGCCGTCGAGTGTATCCATACGTCCTTGAGTAATCCGAGCATATTTGCAAACAAGGTGTAGGCCGTCTTCTTGGTTGCGCCGATTGCCAGAGCTGCTGCCGCAAACTCCCCGCGCGGGGACAAAATCGTCGGAAGGCACGGAACCATCCCCGCCTTGCGCATAATCAGCGCGGGAAGCGTGAACTGTCGATCGAAAAATCCGTTCAGCAATAACAAATCATGTGTGTGGGTATTCAGGATGTTTGCCAATCCCGCCGCGCCGAATGGGGTTGTTGTGCAATGGCGAACCGAACAGTAACCATCACTATTCCAACCTTTTCTTGCAAGATCGGAAACTTTGCCGGCGATGGGATATTTTGAAACAACACTGAACGAGAACGCGTCATTCAGCGCTGACGCCATGGCACGAAAACTCTGGACAGGTCCTGTTGCTTCATTGCCTGGATAATAACATCCGAGAAGGTTCAGTATCCGGGCTTGCTCATGTTCTTTATGCGAATGTACTGTCGGGCATCGCACTGTAATTGTGTTGGCCAAAGTCAGCGAAACCTTTTCGGATTTGGACGATTGCCAAAACGCCCGTCTGGTTTCGACGAGCGCATTTCCGCAAGCTTGTATTCCCGCATTTGATAGACAAAGACGCGAAGCCTGGACCAAATGAAGCCGATTTTCCCGGCACGCCAGGCCCCCAGCCATAAGTAGCAATACATGAACATCACCATGTGCCTGCCCGGCATGTGACTGTATATCGACTTCAGCCACATCCTGCGTTCCAAGCTGTTACCGACAACACTCGGATTTACGGCGAACAATTGACCTTCAAGGGCACTGACTGCCTCGGCGGTCGTATACCTATTCTGTTTTTCCATCCAGTGGAACAGATTCGGGCTGTCGTGATGCTCAAGATCACCTACAATCTCCGTATGCGGTTGTGGGACGTTCGGGTGTTCATTGACAAGAATATTGGGAAATCTGCAGCTACCGGTCCGCCATACGCGCAGCAATTTTTGACGAACGGGTAGAGGCTGGCCCATAAACCACAAGTGCCTCGTGACCACCAGACCATTGGTCTCCTTGTCGCTGATTGCTGCAATGACCGCTTGTTTGAGGTTTTCTGTAAGGCGTTCATCGGGATCAATCTTCATTGTCCAATTTGACCTGACCGGCAATTGTGAGGCGGCAAAATTCCATTGATCGCCGAACCCCATAAACTCCCTTTGAACCACTTGTGCCCCGTACTTCCCGGCAATTTCCGCCGTACCATCGGTGCTGAAACTGTCCACAACGAATATTTCATCTGCAAAGCCGGACAGATTTTCCATGCATGAACGCATGTTGTACGCTTCGTTCAGCGTGATCATGACAACAGCAATGGTAGGTTTGCTCATAATCTTACGCCGGCTTGAGAAATCCCTTTTGCAACGTTTCGGACAGCAATGGCTGCCGCACTCCGGATGAAATTCACCAGAGTTAATGAACTGATTTTCTTGCAAGTTGGCAGATCAAAATCCGCGGGTTGGTATTCAGGCAGGCAATAGATTTGAGATTGTCGTTTTCACAGGTATCTGTGTTGAAAGCATTTTCATCAGAACCGAAACACGGCCACGATCATCCATGTCCAACAGCTCTCCAAGCTGGTTTGCAAATGGACCGGAGGCAATCTCCACAACATTGCCAGGCGCGAGATTTGGTCGCTGCGAAACATTACCCTGTTCATCCAACCCGGAGATCAATGACTCCACAAAACCAGTCGGCAGAGAAGAAGGCATTGTGCCGTTTGATATTAAGTGTTTTGCGCCGCGCGTTCCATTTATCGAGCGGATGGTTCCAACATCCATTTCAAAGCTGACGAAAATGTATCCCGGAAAGAGAGGCGCTATAATCGTCCTGAAGCCGCGCCTCTGGCGGACTGCCTTTCTTCTTGTCGGCAGAAAAACTTCTAAACCTTGATCTTGCAAATTTTTCGCCGCGAATTTTTCCTTGTTTGGATGACTTGATACAACATACCAATTACGCATTAGCAGTATTCCCCATTATACAGCTAAAAATTCTAACATATTACTATATTATAAATATCAAATTATTTAAATCACGCCCGATAAATATAATGATAGCTTATTTGTAGATAATATGCTTTTCGAATAGGAGTCAATTACCGGATTCCTTAATTTTACTTTACACTTGGCCAAATCAATCAATTATATTCTATCGTGCGTGCCGGGAACTGCATGTAATTTTTTGATTATGATTCAAACCTTGTCTCCGACCATTTGATGCTGCTGGGAACGGCCGCAGCCTTGCAACACAGGCAATTGTCTCACAATAGGCAATTGTATAAACGAGAGCGGCACGGCAACATAAAAATGCAATACCAGTAGAAACCACCGCAAAAGAGACAACCCCGCCCATGGATGTGAAATTCGGAACCAGCGGACTGCGCGGAAAAGCCGACGAATTGCTGGCAGGGGCGGCCGCCCGCTACACAAGGGCATTTTGTGAATATTGCCGCACGGCCGGCCACGCAAAGCCGGGCGCGCGCCTCTACGTGGCCCGCGATCTGAGGGCATCAAGCCCGCAAATCACGGAAGTGGTATTGGCCGAAATCAACAGGGCGGGGTTCAAACCGGTCAACGCCGGAACGGTGCCGACGCCGGCACTCGCCAATTATGCAATGGCGCATAAGGGACCAAGCATAATGGTAACGGGGTCCCATATTCCGGCCGACAGGAACGGGTTGAAATTCTACTTGCCAACCGGCGAGATCAACAAGAAAGACGAGACCGCGATTACCGCGCTCGCAAAAAAGGCTCAGAAGAACAAACAAGACCGGCAAACCCCGCAGCCGGCAAAAGCCAGAACAATCCAGGCTGCGGTGCTGGAGAGCTTCCGGCGGCGCTACGAACATGTACTACCGAAAAACGCGCTATCGGGCCTGCAGATCGGCATTTACGAGCATAGTTCGGTGGCGGTGCCGGTTCTGCGACAATTGCTGGAAGGCTTTGGCGCGAAGGTGATTGGCTTTGGAAGCGCGCAGACCTTCACGCCCGTAGACACCGAAGCGCTGGAGGAACAGACCAGGATCATGCTGCTTCAACGGGCGGCGATCCTCGAACTTGATGCGGTCATCTCCACCGATGCCGATGGCGACCGGCCCCTGATAACCGACGGAAACGGCGCCCAGATCCCGGGCGACCTGGCAGGTTGTATCACGGCGGAACTACTGGGTGCCGATGCGGTCGCAACGCCGGTGACCTCGAATTCCGGCATTTCGGCGGAAACGAAATTCGAGGTGAAACGCACCCGGGTCGGCTCCCCCTATGTGATAGCGGCAATGGAGGAAATGGCCGAAGGTTCCGGCCGCGCCGATACCAGAATCGTCGCGGGATTTGAGGC
>JANQQM010000158.1 GCA_028289365.1 Salaquimonas sp.
TGGCTGATCCGGCGATCAGGATCGTTTCCCTGACGATTACCGAAAAGGGATATTGTCTTGATCCCGCTACGGGCCGCCTTGACCTGGATCATCCTGAAATTTCGCATGATCTGGAAGACATTCAAAAGCCGGTCAGTGCGATTGGTTTCCTGGTGGGAGCTCTGTCTTTGCGTCGCGACAAGGGACTGCGTCCGTTTACGATATTAAGCTGTGACAACATCTCGGAAAACGGTCAAACCGTTAAGCGCGCAGTATTGGATTTTGCCGAGAGGATTGATCCGGAGCTGGCTAGATGGATTGAATCCGAAGCCAAATTTCCCTGCACAATGGTGGACCGGATCGTGCCTGCGATCACCGAAGATGATCTGGAAGAATGTGCGGCAAAGACCGGGTTTCTGGACAAGTCTCCCGTCAGTCATGAGCCGTTCCGGCAATGGGTCATAGAAGATGACTTTGTCGATGATGACCGTCCGGACCTGGCCAAGACCGGTGTGCAGCTCGTTGATGATACGATTCCCTTCGAGATCATGAAGCTACGCTGTCTGAACGGCAGCCATTCCTCCCTGGCTTACCTGGGTTATCTCGCGGGTCACAAGACCATTGCCGATACGGTGGGTGACGAACTGTTTTCCAGCTTTATCCGTCAGCAATGGAATACCGAGATTATCCCCACCTTGGTTCCAATTGCTGGTGTTGATTACAACGAATATTGCGAGATGCTGCATGAACGATATACCAATCCGTCGATTCGGCATTCCACGTGGCAGATTGCCATGGATGGAACGCAGAAATTGCCGCAGCGGCTATTGAATACGCTACAGGACAATTTGGATACCGGTCGCGACAGCCCCATGATAATTGCCGCGATTGCCGGCTGGATGCGGTATGTGGCAGGCACGGATGATGCGGGTAACCCAATCGAAGTCCGTGATGCGCTGGCAGACGAGATTGCCCAACTTGTTCGCGACAAGACCGGTTCGCCAGAAGCGATCGTCGGCAGCCTGCTTTCGATGAAAAAGGTTTTTCCGCAACAAATTGCCAACTCTGCGGAAATTCGAAGCCAGCTTGTTGGCGTCTATACGGACTATGCCGAAATTGGTGTCAGGGATACCCTGGCGAAATTGCTCGGCACAAAATGAAAGGCAATAATCAAAGAAAATCTTCCCGGCGCGGCGTGAAAGTATCGATCAGGACACCTGCCTTGAGCGCCTTGCAGCCATGTAGGGTGTTGCCGGGTATGATGAGTGAATCTCCCGAGCGGAGTTCATGTTCTTCGTCACCAAGATAGAACAGGAAATGTCCGTCCTGCACATAGGTTGATTGGACATGCGGATGGCTGTGGCGTTCGCCGATTGCGCCCGCTTCAAAACGGAAGGCGACCGTCATCATTTCCTTTGTTTGGCTAAGCACCTGACGTGAAACACCTTTTCCTGTGCTCACAACCTTGTATGGTTGCGTTGATTCTGGACTCATGTAAGACCTCCAAACGGAAAATTTGCTTAATTCATGCTTGTCAATCTGTTCGGGTTCTTGCACATCCAGAACAGATACGCTAGTATGGTAGTTGTAAATTTTGGAAAACGAGCATCAGAATGGTTCGTCGAAGGGCAATGCAGGAATGAGTTTATCCGACTCCACTAGAGAATTTTCAACGAGCTTCTCTCGGAGAACGACTACGGATGATGTCTTCGATAGAATCTATAGCGACATCACAACACTTGTCCTCAAACCGGGCACAAAAATTTCCGAAGTTGAGGTGGCTAAACATTTCGATGTTTCCCGCCAACCGGTTCGGGAAGCATTTATCCGGCTAAGTAATATGGGATTGCTGGTTGTCCGTCCTCAGCGTGCGACACTCGTGAGAAAGATTTCACGCAAGGAAGTCTCCGATGCACGCTTTGTCCGTGCAGCGGTCGAGGTGGAGGTTATCCGGACTGCATGCGAAAAATTTGATGACAGCCACCACGCCGCATTTGAAGATAACCTTGAGAAGCAGGCGCTGACGGTAAAGCCGAATGATTTCGAGAAATTCAGGGAACTGGATGCCCAATTTCACAAACTCCTGTGCGTTTGCGCGGGCAGCGAACTTGCCTACAAGACCATCGCCGAGGGCAAGGCGCAGGTCGACCGGTTATGTGCAATGTCATTGTCGGAACCAACCGAGTTTCAGCAAGTCTATGAAGACCATGTGCAAATGTTCGAGCTGCTGAAAACCGGGGATGCGGAAGAAGCGGTGAAACTCATGCGCAAACATCTTTCGCGGGTTGATGCAACGATTGAAGAAGCCAGCCGCTCGAATGAGGATTTTTTCGAAGACTAACATTACCAACCCCATGAATTGAGGCTTCTGCAGTTATCCAGACCTTTGGTTTCATCGACCTGAAACGAAGGGCAAACAAGGACGGCCGGGATCGCGGGCTTTAACAACAATACAAAGAATGGAAACCAGATGCTCCTGAAAAACAAAACAGCAATCGTGACCGGCGGTGGGCGTGACATAGGCCGTGCCTGTGTGATGCGCCTGGCGGAAGAAGGTGCAAGAGTTGCAATCAACTACCACTCCAGCAGCGAAGGCGCTGATTCAGCAGTTACCGAAATCAAGGCGGCTGGCGGAGACGCATTTGCGATGCGCGGCGACATGATGGATCAAACTGATGTAGACGCGCTCGTAACCGCAACGCAGGAACATTTCGGAGAAAGAATCGACGTTCTGGTTCATGTCACCGGTGGGCTGGTTGCACGTAAAAAGATCAGCGAGATGGATATAGACCATTGGAACACGGTGATGGATTTGAATACGACATCCCTGTTTCGAATGGTCAAGGCAGTCGAGCCCTATATGCCGGAGGGCAGCGCGATTGTGCCAATCGCCTCGCAGGCAGGTAGGGATGGCGGTGGTCCGGGAGCGATCGCCTATGCAACCTCGAAAGGTGCCGTGATGACCATGAGCCGGGGAATGGCGAAGGAGTTTGGTCCGCGGATCCGGGTAAACGCTCTGTGTCCGGGAATGATCGATACAGACTTCCACAATGTTTTCACCAAACCGGAAGTACGGACCCATGTTGCAAATGCCAGCCCTGTCAGGCGCGAGGGGACATCAATGGATTGTGCGAATCTCGTCGTGTTTCTGGCTTCCGACCAATCCGCTTTCATGACCGGTGCTTGCGTCGACATCAATGGCGGTATGTTGTTTTCCTGAGTTGCCCGGCTAGTTCATTTCGGGTTCAAGAAGTTCCCTTGGCGTTTTGCCGGTCCAGCGTTTGACGGACTTGTTCATGGTGGCCTGTTCGGAATAGCCCAGCAGATAGGCAACCTGGGACAACGACAGATCCCTTTCCTTGATGTATTTGGCAAACAGGTTTTGGCGGACATCGTCAACAATCGAACCGAAGCTTGTTCCGTATTCGGATAGTCTGCGAGCCAATGTCCGCTCGCTTACCGCCAGTTCCCTGGCAATCAGTTTTGCTTTCGCCTTGCCGCGCGGCAGTTGTTCCACGACCAGTTTGGTTACCTGATGCTCAAAGCTCGGTATCGTGTCTTTCTGTTTTTCCAGCAGGTCGTTAGCGTGTTCTTCGAGAATCTCCAGGAGTTTGTGATCATTGGACGGTATCGGAAGCAAATACTGATCCAGCGTCAGGCGCATATAGTTTTTTTCGACACCGAATTTCACTGTGCATTTGCAATATCTCTCAATTGCCTTGGCGTTGTTACTGCGATGATGCCGAAGACCGATTTCCACCGGCGTTAATTGGGTATGTGTCAACCGGCGGCATACCAGAAGAAATCCCAGCCAGTTGAATTCATCGAATTGCTGGTTGGATTCTAACGGAAACAATTCTGATTGTTCGGTAATGACGATCGTATCCGGATTTGTGTTTGACAGCGTTTCATCGCTGACCGTTATCCGGGTGAAGTTCTGCGCAAGATGGTGATAGCGCCGTATGTTCTTTACGCAGCTTCTGAGATTTGGCGAGTTTACGGCCAGATACCACAGCAATCCGATATCGCGTAAATCGACCCGGTCGAGAAGCTGGAGGCCGAACAGGTCATTACTGGTTGCTTTTGTGCACAAATCAAAAATTTCGGCAGATTTGACGGCCGGTATCTGTTTTTCCTTTTCAAGATCGGACCGACGCAAATCCGCCTGCTCGAGTATGCCGTCAGAGGCTGCACCCAATGCGTCGGCAAAATCCAGCGCATATCTGGCCCTGGTCGTGCGATCCCAGAAGTCGTTGCTGTGATAGTCCGGTACCGTTGTGTTCACTCGGTGATGCCCCTTTTGATCAGACCTTTTACGGTAGCAGTTGCGATAATTGGCGGCAATTATCAAAAAACTGGCGGCTAATCCCAAAAAGAGATCGGCCAAACATCATATCTGGCTAGATGCATCAGGAAATTCGCGGCAATCGCAGCTTCCCCCCAAGCCCATAAACATAAATGGAGACGGGGGTAGGCACAGGGGCGGGCGCGATAGCGTCAGGGGCGTACAAGCAGTCAGCCCCGGCCCCTGTGCAGCCTGGCTTTTTGTCTCTGTACCAGGCAGGGGGTTTGAAGGCACAGGGAGTAGTGGAGGGGAGTCCGCTGCTCCCTGTGCAGTTTTCCATTTTGGTTCCAGAAATATGGTTGTGATTATCGAAGTGTGACGAAATGCACATCCATGTCTGTATTCCTGTGCAATATTGCAGGAACAGGAGCTTGAACCACTCCTGAAATCTCCAGACCTCCACAAAGGAAAGACCCGGCCCACAACCGGGTTTTCTTTTATTAAGGTTGCGCTTCTGTTCTTGGAAACAGAATGTCGATATGGCAACAATGCGCTTTCCATCAATCCTACCCAGAGGATGTAGCTTGAGTACACTTTCCTTTTTTGGCGCAGCAGGGACCGTGACGGGATCCTGCTCCCTGATAGAGGCCAATGGTCTCAACGTGCTTGTCGATTGCGGTCTGTTTCAGGGCAACAAGGCAACGAGGGCCTTGAACTACGAACCGTTTCCCTTTGATGCCGAGAGCGTTGATCTGGTGCTGCTGACACATGCCCACACCGACCATTCCGGGTTGCTGCCCAAACTCGTAAAAGCAGGATTTTCGGGACCGATTTATTGCACTGAGCCGACAGCGGATCTGCTTGAATTCATGATGCGAGACTCAGCGAAAATCCAGGAATCGGAGGCAGAACGCCGTAGTCGCAGAAACCAGCGCCGCGGGCAGGATGAAGTGGAACCGCTGTTCACCATGGAGCATGCCGAAAACACGCTGAAGCAATTGGAGACCGTTTCCCTTGACAGCTGGTTTGAACCAGCAAGCGGTTTTCATGTCCGCTTCCAGAATGCCGGCCACATTCTTGGTTCGGCTTCTGCTGAAATTCACTACAAGGATGCAAGTTCGCAGAACACGATGCGGCTCTTGTTCTCTGGTGACTTGGGGCCGGACGAAAAGAGCTTCCATGAAGAACCCGGCGGCGATGCCGGATTTGATTATGTAATCTGTGAAAGCACTTATGGCGACCGCGAGCGTGATGACTATACCCTGAAACAACGTCGTGAAGCGCTCAAACGCGAACTCAATGCGGGGTTGGAGCGTGGCGGGAATATTGTCATCCCGTGTTTTGCCGTGGAACGCACGCAGGAGCTATTGCACGACATCGGCGTATTGATGGAGCGGGGTGAGATTCCCGGGGCGACCGTGTTTCTCGACAGTCCGCTGGCGCGCAAGGTGACCAGCGTTTTTGTCGATTATGCACATACGCTGGATGATATCGAATTGCCTGAAAACGAGTTGTTCAGAAATCCGAATTTCCGGATCGTCGAAAGCGTTGACGAAAGCAAGGCGATCAACCGGATCGAGGGCGGCGCAATCATCATTTCAGCAAGCGGCATGGCCGATGCCGGGCGTATCCAGCACCATCTGAAGAACAATATCTGGAAGCGCAATGCGACGGTCCTGTTTGTCGGTTACCAGGCTCCCGGCACAACCGGGGCGCATATATTGTCCGGGGCCTCTGACGTGCGGATCCATGGAAAAGAATTCAAGATCC
Source organism: Salaquimonas sp. (assembly GCA_028289365.1). Lineage (GTDB taxonomy): Bacteria > Pseudomonadota > Alphaproteobacteria > Rhizobiales > Rhizobiaceae > BOKV01. The sequence continues at coordinate 6,035 of JANQQM010000158.1, forward strand.
GCGCGACGATCAGGCGTATCGGCAACTATTCGGCCCATGCCGACCAGAGCGAGTTGATCGACTGGATCCTGGAGCGCGGTCCTGTTGTTGGCGGGTTGTTCCTAAATCACGGCGACAATGAAGCGCGCGAGGAATTGGCGCGATTGCTCAGCGAACGCGGCATGGACGCAGACAAGATCTGGATGCCGCATTTCGACGAAAGCTTCGATCTGAGCGCCGGCACGCCGCAGTCGAAAGGGCGCGCGAAGGATAAGCCCGGTAGCATGCGGGCAGGATTTGATGAGGCCGAACTTACCCGTGACTGGTACACCGAATATGCTTCCTTCTCTATTGATCTTTCCAACGCGCTGGAGCAAGCGGAAAGCGACACTGCGCGCCAGGAAATTCTAAAACGCCTGAAGGAAACGTTGGAAACAAAGTAGCAATTTTAGGCCAGATTCTGGCTGTGTTTGCAAACACCCAGCAAACTGAATGCTCAAAATACCAGGTTCATTACTACCAGGGAAACAACCAGGAACAGGATTGTCATGATCCCGCCGCTTCGAACGAAATCCGTCACCTTGTAGCCCGCGGGTCCCATGATCAGTGCGTTTACCTGATGGGTTGGTATGATGAAGGAATTCGAGGTCGAAATCGCGACTGTAAGCGCAAAGATTGCCGGATCGCCACCGGCAGCCACCGCGATGGACACAGCGAGCGGCACCAGAAGAACCGTTGCACCGACATTTGACATGATGAGTGTGAAAACGGTTGCCAGCACTGCAATACCCACCTGAAGCGACCAGACTGGCCAGCCATCCAGCAATAGAAGTATCTGCTGTGCAATCCAGCCCGCGGTGCCAGTGGATTGGACCGCCTGACCCAGGGGAATCAGGCTGGCCAGGAGAAATACCGTGCTCCAGCTGATTGCGTTATAGGCATCATCTATATCGAGAACCTTGGTCAGTATCATCCCGGCTGCACCGGTCAGCAAACAAAGCGACAGGCGCAGATCAGTAAACAGGATCAGCGCAAGAGAAATCGCAAAGAACAGCAAGGCCATGCCGACTTTTTGCGGACGCAGTTCCTCCTGCGGATAATCCGTGGTCACTACGACAAAATCGCGATTGCGCGACAGGCGGGTGAGCGCTTCCCAGGTGCTGAGAATTACAAGCGTGTCGCCAGCATGAAATGGTACTTCGCCTATCTGTGTGGGTTCATGATCTTCGGTTGCAACCAGGCTCAGCGTTTCTTCGCCCCGATGGATCGCCAACATGCTGGCGCCATAGGTCTTACGAAAAACCACGTCATGGGCGCATTTCCCGATCAGGGAAGAATTTGGCGGTATGACGACCTCGGCGACGCCGGATTTTGTGGGGGCATAATCTTCGGCAAACACATCCAGCTTGTCGTGAAGGATGAATCCTTCCTCTTCCACCATGAACTGGACTTCTTTTTTGCGGCCGAGTATCGCCAATCTGCAAGGTGCCGTAATTTCGGTTTGGATGACCGGCGCAAACCATGTCTTGCCCTGATAGGCGCTGCCGATGATGTAGATGTGATATCGCTGGATTACATCATCGAATGTCTCGCCGACTACCGGGTGCCCCTCGGGAATTGAGATCTCGAATATGTCGGTCTTCAAGCCGTAAATTTTCTGCAAATATTCCTTCATGGACTGCCCGCTGGTCGCGTCGCCATCCTTTTGCTCTCCGGGCAGGATCCAACGGCCAAAAACCATAAAATAGAGAATTCCGGTTGCAACCAGGCAGATTCCGACCGGCGTGACCGAAAACAAACCGAAGGAGTCCATCTTTTGCGCTTCGGGAAGCGCCTGGTTTGCCGTTGCGATCAGATCATTCAACAGGATGAGCGGTGATGACCCCACCAATGTCATCGTGCCGCCCAGGATCGCGCAAAACCCCATGGGCATTAACAGCCGGCTTAGTGGAATATCCGTTCGTACTGAGATACGGCTGACGACCGGCAGGAACAATGCAGCCGCGCCGACATTTTGCATGAACGAGGAAATGACGCCGACCGTTCCCGAAATAATCGGAAGGACGCGCGCTTCGGAATTTCCGCCATGTTTCAGGATCAATGCTGCGACCTTGCTCATCAGGCCGGTCTTGTCGAGGCCGGCGCCAATGATCATCACTGCGATGATCGAAACGACAGCATTGGAAGCCAGACCGTTGAATAGTTGGCTTACATCGGCAAGCGAATCCAGACCGGGAAGCTGGCTTAACAGCCCCAGGAGAACCATGACAAGGATGGCGGCAAAATCGATCCGGACGACCTCGGATACGAACAGAACAACCGTAAATGCCAGCAGGCCAAGCACGACGGCCATGGGATAGGTTAGGCTGATCGTTTCCAAAAATTCCACTCCCTTGTCAATTCAACGTCGAAGACAAGCAAGTGCCATAAAGTCTGACTGCGCTAGCTACTTACGTCATTATCTTTTCGTTCTAAACCCTACTAGCATATTTCTGAGAAGGATAGTCGGCATACCGGAATCACCGACTTGCCTGTTGTGGCGAATATCAGTTTGCATCCACAAATTTCAGCTTTCCGAACTTTTCTTGTGATCAGCTTTCAAGGATGTGACATCCTTTGATGTCGGCGGCAGCCAGCCCTGATCGTTTCTTGCAGCGAACGCCTGGCCCTTGCCGTAGATCTGGGCGTCGCGTTCAGCCATCAAGGTGCGCGACTTTTCGACATAGGCAGCGTTTTGATGACTTGGAATTTCGGGATCGTGGACTTCGGCCATTTCCCGCAGAATATAGCGGTCGTCTTCTGAAAACTTGCGGGCAAGCAATTCGGCGTCGAAGGGATGCATGCCCATTGCTTCATAAGCTGTTCGACCGGTCCGCACGCTGGAATCGAAGGTTTCCCGGATAATGTCGCGGCAACCGGCGGCATAAAGATCGTAGACGTGATGCCGGTCGACGGCCCGGGCGATAATCGGCACATGGGGATAGTTTTTCCTGACATAGTGGACCAGTTCATTGATCGCCTCCTTGCCGTCAATGGCCACGATCAAGAGGCTTGCCTTCTCGATGCCGGCAGCATGGAGGAGATCGGGGCGGGTCACATCACCGTAGAAGATTTTGAAGCCAAACTTACGCAATGCCTCCAGATGGGATGCGCTGTAATCAAGGACGGTGGTTGAATAACCGGCTGCGCGAAGCATCCGGTTGACGACGCCACCGAACCGGCCATGGCCGGCGATGATGATATCGCCGTCTTCATCTATCTCGTCTGCCTCGCGTTTTTGTTCCTGCGCAAAGCGCGGTGCGATCACCTTTTCATAGAGGATAAACAGGGCAGGGGTCAGCAGCATTGAAAGCGCAACGACGAGGAGCAGCTGATCGGCAATGGATTGCGGAATGACCTGATTTGCCACGGTGAAGGACAAAAGCACAAATCCGAATTCACCCGCCTGTGCAAGGCCGAGGCAAAACAGCCATCTGTCTTCGCCCCTTATTCCGAAGATCGTTCCGAGGACCAGGAGAACCGCGACCTTCAAGGCGATCAGGCCGATGGTCAGCACGAGGATGGAACCGATGTTTTCGAAAAGCAGGCCAAAATCGATTCCAGCGCCCACCGTTATGAAAAACAGTCCGAGCAAAAGACCACGGAATGGATCGATATCGGATTCAAGCTCATGCCGGTATTCGCTATTGGCGAGAACCACGCCGGCGAGAAAGGTCCCCAGTGCTGGCGACAGCCCAACCAACGACATCAAAAGTGCAATACCGATGACAAAAAACAAGGCTGCTGCAACGAACAGCTCGCGCAGACCGGCCATCGCGATGAACCGGAATAATGGCCGCGTGAGATAGGCGCCGCCCAGGATTACCGCCGCAATCGCACCGACCGTTACCAATGCAGTCTGCCAACCGCTCAAGCCCTCCACCAGGCTCAGCCCACTGCCATGATCGTCATGACCATGACTGTCGTCGGCATGGGCATCACCGCCGTGTCCGCCCGCCTCAACGCCACTATGGGCGATATCCATGAGCTCCGGCATTGCCAGAAGCGGAATGAAAGCGAGCATGGGGATTACGGCAATATCCTGGAACAGGAGAACGGAGAAACTCGACTGGCCGCCATCGGAACGCATCAGCCCCTTTTCATTCAATGTCTGCAGGACAATTGCCGTGGAGGACAAAGCGAGGACCATTCCGATTGCCAGTGCGATGGTCCAGGGCTGGCCCAAAATCATGGCGACCCCCATGACCAGGGCCGTGGTGCCCGCAACCTGAAGTCCGCCAAGGCCCAACAGTTTGGCCCGCATCTCCCAGAGCATTCTGGGTTCAAGTTCCAGACCGACGAGAAACAGCATCATCACGACGCCGAACTCGGCAAAATGCTGGATCGAGATCACATCGACCCCGAGCGCTGCCAGCAACGGGCTGATGACTATCCCAGCAATCAAATATCCCAGGACCGACCCAAGACCCAGCCTTGTGGCTATGGGGACGGCGACAATTCCGGCGACAAGGAACACGAATGCCAGAAGCAGAAAATCGGTCATGTGTCAGGCTCCCTGAAGGATCGGTAGGTCGTCGACGGTGACAATCTCCCGGTCTTCGGCTGCAGAGAAATCGTACTGGCCGTCTCTTATTGCGGTGAGCAGCTTTACGTACCCGTCCGTATGCCGCGCGATTTCGCTCTCTTCCTCAGCCGTCAGGGCGGAATAAAGGACATAGGGTGCGGTAAAGGACATCTTGCAAAGGCGTGCGGTTTGCTCCAGCGGAACAAGAAAGGTTCTGAGCGGATAGTGTTGATATCCTTTTTGCGTATAGGCCTCGTCGGAGCCGCCCGCCGTGATGGCCAGCATCATCGTCTTGCCAGCCAGATGGTTGCCTTCGTGGCCATAGGCAAATCCGTGTTGGAGTACGAGGTCCTGCCACTCCTTGAGGATGCTCGGTGTCGAGTACCAGAAGAGCGGGAATTGGAACAGGATCACATCGTGATCGATCAATCGCTGTTGCTCGCGATCGACATCGATGTCATGGCGCGGATACTCATGATAGAGATCCACCAGCGTGATGTCGTCGACACCCTGAGCGGCCTTTTTCATCGCCCTGTTAGCGCGGCTGAAACGCTGGCCAGGATGCGCGTAATACACGATTAGTCTAGACAATTTGTTCTCCCGCTAAACCGAATTTATGGCAGAGATCGAATAGGACAAGCATTCACGGATTTATGCAGCAAAGATCAATTGCTGAATTTGGTGAGAGTGTAAACAAGACAGCAGGAATTAGATTGGTCGCCATCCAGCAATGCTAATCGCCGAAGTCCATATCAACTTATTATTCCGAAAATTCATTAAAATGGCTTTTTTATGTAATCAGTTTTCCGTTTTTGAATATAAATTCGACTGATTTTGACGGCAATTGCCTATTTCTCTCCTGTCGCTCTTATTTGTCTGCTCCTGCAATTTTCCACTTGAACATGCGACATTGTGCTCTGTAAGCACTGACGGGGCTTGCGATTTTTCAACGTTTCCGGTAGTGCCCGCGGTGGGACACCCCTCCCCAACGAGGGGCAACTATCTGGAAGGATAGATTATCATGAGCACACTGCCTAAACCGGACTTGCGTCCGGACAATCCCCGTTTTTCATCAGGTCCATGTACCAAGCGTCCCGATTGGTCGCTTGAAGCGCTGCATGATGCAGCCTTGGGTCGTTCCCATCGCGCTAAAATCGGCAAATCCAAACTTGCGGAAGTTATCGATCTGACCCGCGAAGTCCTGGGCGTGCCCGAAACTTACCGGATAGGTATCGTTCCGGCCTCGGATACCGGCGCCGTCGAGATGGCCATGTGGTCACTGCTCGGCCAGAGAGGCGTCGATCTGCTGGCCTGGGAGAGTTTCGGCTCCGGCTGGGTCACCGATGTAGTCAAACAATTGAAACTCGAAGACGCCCGCGTCATCGAAGCCGGCTATGGTGAATTGCCAGACCTTTCCACGGTTGATTTTGACCGGGATGTTGTTTTCACCTGGAATGGAACGACTTCGGGCGTGCGCGTCCCCGATGGCGATTTCATCCCGGATGACCGTGGCGGGCTGACGATTTGTGATGCGACATCGGCGGCCTTTGCGCAGGAACTTCCCTTCGAGAAGCTCGATGTGGTGACGTTTTCCTGGCAGAAAGTGCTGGGTGGCGAGGCAGCGCATGGCGTGCTGATCCTGAGCCCGCGTGCGGTCGAGAGATTGGAAACCTATGTTCCACCGTGGCCACTGCCGAAAGTCTTCCGTCTGACCAAGGCCGGAAAACTGATCGAGGGTATTTTCCGGGGCGAGACGATCAATACGCCGTCGATGCTCTGTGTGGAGGATTGTCTCGATGCGCTGAACTGGGCCAAGTCGATTGGTGGCAGGCAGGAGATGATCAAGCGGGCGAATGAGAACCTTGCTGTGATCGAGGCATTTGTGGCCCATTCCGCCTGGATCGATTTTCTGGCGAAATCAAAAGAGACCCGTTCCAATACATCGGTCTGTCTTGCCTTCAGCGATCCGGCAATTGCGAATCTTCCCAAGGATGCTCAGGCTTCCTTTGCCAAACAGGTGGCTTCAGCGCTCGACCAAGAAGGCGTCGCCTTTGATATCGGCCACTACCGGGACGCCCCAGCAGGTCTGAGGATCTGGACGGGTGCAACGGTTGAGAAGTCCGATCTGGAAGCGCTGATGCCCTGGATCGAATGGGCCTATCAATCAGCGCTCAGTGATCTCAAATCTGCTGCCTGAGCGGCTTTGCCAAACAATATTTCCGGCGCGCTGCGCCGGATCATCCCTTTAATTCAATGATTATGGAGGCCAAAATGGCGCCGACAAATGCTCCCCGTGTTCTTGTTTCCGATTCGCTGTCGGAAATGGCGGTTGATATCTTTCGAAAAAATGGCGTGGAAGTCGATTTCGAGCCGGATCTGGGAAAGGACAAGGAAAAACTGCTTGAGAAAATCGCGGATTACGATGGTCTTGCGATACGCTCTGCGACCAAGGTGACCGAGAAAATCATCAATGCAGCAGGCCGGCTGAAGGTTGTCGGACGTGCAGGCATCGGCGTCGACAATGTCGATATTCCAGCAGCTTCCCGCAAGGGTATCATCGTGATGAATACGCCGTTCGGCAATTCGATCACGACTGCCGAACATGCGATCGCATTGCTGCTGGCGGTTGCCCGGCAGATCCCGGCTGCGGATGAATCCACGCAGGCCGGCAAATGGGAAAAATCGAAATTCATGGGCGTAGAAATCACCGGCAAGACGCTCGGCCTGATCGGATGCGGAAATATCGGTTCAATTGTCGCCAATCGCGCCCGCGGTCTGAAAATGCGGGTGATTGCCTATGATCCGTTCCTAAGCCAAGAGCGGGCCGACGAATTGGGAATCGAGAAGGGCGAACTCGATGAAGTGCTGGCGCGCGCTGATTTCATCACCTTGCATGTTCCGCTGACGGACAAGACGAAAAACATCATCAATGCAGAAGCAATCGCAAAGATGAAGGACGGGGTGCGTATTATCAACTGTGCGCGCGGCGGCCTGGTGGTGGAAGCCGATCTGGCTGACGCGTTGAAGTCAGGCAAGGTTGCCGGTGCCGGGTTTGATGTGTTCGAAGTGGAGCCTGCAAAGGACAGCGTCCTGTTCAACCTGCCAAATGTCGTCTGCACGCCGCATCTGGGCGCTGCAACAAGTGAAGCACAGGAAAACGTTGCGTTGCAGGTGGCCGAACAGATGAGCGACTATCTGATCAATGGTGCAGTCAGCAATGCGCTGAACATGCCGTCGATCTCGGCGGATGAGGCGCCGGTGCTAACCCCGTTCGTGAAGCTCGCCGAATATTTGGGGGCCTTTGCCGGACAGGTGACCGAATCTCCGATCCAGCGGGTTGAAGTGATTTACGACGGTGCGGTTGCCGGCATGAATACCAAGGCCCTGACCAGTGCAGCGATTGCCGGGCTGATCAAGAGCCAGGTGGATGATGTCAACATGGTATCGGCACCGATCATGGCCAAGGAGCGGGGCATCCATATCTCGGAGACAACACAGGACAAATCCGGGGTCTTTGACAGTTACATCAAATTGAATGTCATAACCGCCAATCAGGAGCGCTCGGTTGCCGGTACGGTATTCTCAGACGGGAAGCCGAGATTCATTCAGATCAAGGGTATCAATCTCGATGCAGAGATTGGCCGTTACATGATCTATACGACGAATGATGACATGCCTGGCATTATCGGGATGCTGGGGACCGTATTCGGCGGGGCCGGCGTGAACATCGCCAACTTCCAGCTTGGCCGTGACAAGCCCGGCGGCAATGCGATTGCACTTCTCTATCTGGACCAACCGGTCGAAGCAGAAGTGCTGGGTAAACTATTGGAATGCGGCATGTTCAAGCAGGCGAAACCGCTGGTCTTTGACGTCGGTTAAGGCGCTATCGTATCCTAGTCAATCGGCTTGGCCGGTGTCTCATCCGGCTTCGCCGATTGGCGTTGAGATAGCCAAACCCCTGATAATACGAGCAAAATAGCGGCGGCGTGGTAGGCACGGAATGCCTCGCCCAGAATGGTGATCGCCATCAGGGAAGCAAAAATCGGCACGATGTTGATGAACACACCGCCGCGATTTGACCCGATAATGTCAAGTCCTCTGATCCAAAATAGCTGGGCCAGGATCGACGGCGCAATCGCGGTATAGACCGAAACCATCCAGCCCTGTGCATCAGGGAAATTGATCCTACCGGTCCTGTATTCCCAATAGGTGAATGGAAACGAGGCGATTAGGGCGACGATTGCCAAAACCGTGATGAAGCTGAGCCAATGCAGTTGTGGTTTGCGCGACAAGGCAACTGAATATCCGCCATAGGCCACCACGGCAATCAGCATATACACATCGCCTATGTTCAATTGCAGATTCAACAGGCGTGACAGGTCACCGTTTGAGACCGTCAGTGCGACCCCAAACAGCGTCAGTATGAATCCGGTGATCTGCAATGCGGTTGCGCGTATTCCGAACAGCAGGAAATTGAGCGCAAACACAATTAGCGGCATGGAAGCCTGTTCGATGGCGACGTTGATTGCAGTCGTGTGGTTAAGCGCGAGATAGAGCAGATTGTTGAAGCTGGTAAACCCGATGGTGGCCAGAGCAGCCAGGAAAAACAGGTTGGAGCGAATCAGTTGCCAATCCCGGCGCAGATATTTTACGGCAAAGGGCAGCAGGATCATTGTTGCCATGGTCCACCGGATTGTCGTCAACAAGAATGGTGAAATGTGACCAACGGCCAATTTGCCCGCAATCGCGTTTCCCGCCCAGAAAAAGGCGGTAAGCGTCAATAGCAGATAGGCGGTCGGAACCGATCGGGCAAAAAGGGCGGCCATTGCCTCGTTTTCCTTATTGAAGGGTTTTGAGACTGTTTCTTCGACAAGCTTGATGTTTGGATGGTTTTCGGCCTAATAACAAGCGATATCGGTTGATGCTAATGAACTCTCGGCCGGTGCGCATGTTCAGCAAAGAATTTCCGAAGGATCGTAATGGCTAATGTGGTGGTTATCGGCTCCCAGTGGGGAGACGAGGGCAAAGGGAAGATCGTCGACTGGCTTTCCGAACGTGCGGACGTAATCGTCAGATTCCAGGGCGGCCACAATGCCGGGCATACGCTGGTAATCGACGGTGTGAGCTACAAGCTTTCGCTGCTTCCCTCGGGCGTGGTGCGAGAAGGAAAACTCTCGGTAATCGGGAATGGCGTTGTTATTGATCCGCATGCGCTGGTCGATGAAATCAACCGGCTTGCCGATCAGGGTGTTGTTGTGACGACGGATAATCTACGGATCGCCGAAAATGCGTCGATAATCCTGTCCTTGCATCGTGAATTGGACGCGTTGCGCGAAGATGCGGCATCGAGTGCCGGCACCAAGATCGGGACAACCCGGCGCGGAATCGGCCCTGCCTATGAGGACAAGGTTGGCCGGCGGGCAATCCGCGTGATGGATCTTGCGAATTTCGAGACGCTTCCGGCCAAGATCGATCGCTTGCTGACTCATCATAATGCGTTGCGCCGCGGCCTGGGCGTAGCTGAAATTTCAGGCGAGGCGATATTGAACGAATTAAAGGAAATCGCCGACCAGCTGGTTCCGTTTACCGAGCCGGTATGGCGTCTTCTGGATGACCGGAAGCGCGCCGGTGCGCGGATCCTGTTTGAAGGTGCCCAGGGCACGCTGCTCGATATAGATCACGGTACCTATCCGTTTGTCACCTCCTCCAATACGATCGCAGGTCAGGCGGCAGCAGGTTCCGGTGTCGGTCCGGGCTCGATCGACTATGTACTCGGTATCACCAAGGCCTATACTACGCGTGTCGGGGAAGGACCGTTTCCGACGGAACTGGAAAACGAGATCGGTCAGTTTCTTGGCGAACGCGGGCATGAATTCGGGACGGTGACCGGCAGGAAGCGCAGATGCGGATGGTTTGACGCGGTTCTGGTGCGCCAGGCGGTTGCCATCAATGGTGTCGGTGGCATTGCACTGACAAAATTAGATGTTCTGGACGGGCTTGAGGAAATTTGCGTGTGCACCAGCTATCGTATTGATGGCAAGGAGTTTGACTATCTTCCAGCCAGCCAGGGGCAGCAAATGCGCGTGGAACCGATATATACGAAACTTCCGGGCTGGAAGGGTTCGACCGTTGGTGCCAGAAGCTGGGCTGATTTGCCTGCCGAGGCGGTAAAATATGTCCGGTTGATCGAGGAATTGATCGGCGCGCCGGTTGCATTACTTTCCACGAGCCCCGAAAGAGACGATACAATACTTGTTCAAGACCCATTTGATGATTAGTAATGAAAATGATGATGTGTGTGACAGATTTGCAACCACGCAAGGCCGATGGCAAACTGTCTGAAATGAATGGATATGATGCGGATGAGTTATAAATGGCAGATTACTATTCAATTCTGAAGAAAACGATTTCAGGATTGCCATCGAACACGCCCGAAACTCGTAAATTGGTATATGCGAAGGCCAGGACAGCGATCGACCGGCAATTGCGTTCTGTTCAGCCGGCGCCAAGCGAAGCTGCTATTGCCAGCCAAATGGCGTCGCTGGAAGGTTCAATAGACAAGCTTGAAGAAGAGTTTGCTGCAGCTGCTTCCGGTCTCCCGGGCGGTGGCGACGCTGCCCTTGAGGCCGCCATTGCATCGGAAGCGCAGAATATTCGTCCAGCTCCAGGTGGTGCCCGACTTCAACCCGGGACAGTGCAACCCGGCGCTCCCCAGGTTGGTGACGCGCCCGGCCAAGCGCGTATTGATCCTCCCTTGGGCGTTTCTGCAGGCCAACCTGCCTATGACTCATCGCTCGACGCGCTTGATGATGTCGACCGGCTGGGTGTTTCACAAGATCGGGTGATGACCGGCGAAGGCATGGTCGAAAGGCGAAAGTCACGCGGTTTTGGCACTGTCCTGGTTGCCTTGATCCTGATTGCATTGCTGGGCGCGGGTGGTTACGCGCTTTGGCTAAACAAGGAACCGCTGATGGCGGCACTTGGCATCGGACAGGATCAGTCCACGACGGTGCTCGCAAGCGACAGCTCCGACAGTGCTCCCGAACAGCCGGTAACCGACGAGGAAGGGGACGACAAGGAAGATGCCCGGCTAGGCGGAGATGGCCAGACCATAATCCAGACCAACCAGGGAGAAAGTGAAGATACCGCAGATGCCGGCCAGCCCGCATCCCAAGCTGATGAAAATGTTCGTGTCATCGATCCAGTAGAAGATGCGCCTCAGACCGATGTCGCCGTCAACCCGGTCGCCGATGGAACTGATCAGGCGGCACAATCTGACTCCGGCACTGATGCAACATCACAAACGACAGAGACGGCAGCGGCTGGGGATGATGCAACCGGAGAAGCGCAAGAAGCTGAAGTTGCGCAAATACCTGCAATCGGCCAAAAGGCCTTTCTGTATGAAGAAGGCCTCGGCAACTCTGCAGCAAGCCGGGACAATGCCGCCATCGTATGGTCGATCGTTCAACAACCGCCTTCCGAGGGCGCAGCACCGGAATCGGTCATCAAGGGCGAGCTTGAAGTACCCGGTCGCGGCTTGACCGCGGAACTGACGATCAAGCGCAATGCGGATGAATCGCTGTCGGCAAGCCATATAATTGAATTGTTGTTTGACGCGCCTCCGGACTTTTCAGGTGGGAGCGTGGATACGCTGGCGAGATTTGTGTTGAAAGACAGTGAACAGGCCAGAGGTGAGCCGCTGGTCGCTGTTCCGGTTAAAATTGACAACGGCTTCTTCATGATTGCGTTGAACAATCTTGAGCAAGCAAGGGAATCGAACAAACGCTTGTTGCTGGAATCCAACTGGATAGACATACCGCTGGGATACACATCCGGGCGGAGAGCATTGCTGACGCTTGAAAAAGGTGCGATTGGCGACAAGATATACCGGGAAGCATTTGCAGACTGGGAAAACCGATAGGTTTGTCATTGCGACTTGCAATTCGGGCTGCAACGATGTCATAGAAGAATTACTCCGAGGGGTGCCGGGTTAACCGGCTGAGATGGCAAAGCTGCCGAACCCTTGATCGTAAGATGGAACTTAATCCATAGGTGCGATCGGGAACCTGATCCGGATAATGCCGGCGAAGGGATGGAGAATGCAGAACCGAGATTTTCTGCCATTCTAATTCCTTTATATCAATTCCCGTTCGCCCTGGGCGGACGCAATGGCTGGTGAACGGGTAACAAGGCTTGCAGCAAAGATCGGCAGAAGCATCGGCGTTCTGGCGATACTGATCGTCGTCTGGAAAATCCTGGTATTGGTCTTTCAACCTGCCAGCTTTATCTTTCCCTCGCCCGAATTGGTGCTGTTCTCAATTTATGACAATGGCGAATATCTGACGGAACATGCGCTAACCACGCTTGCCGAGATGGTTGCCGGTCTCGTGGTCGGGAGTATTGCCGGAATTGCCGTAGCGTTGATCATGGCTCAATTTCAATTGGCGGAACGCATGATGCTGCCGGTCATTGTCACGACGCAGACACTGCCGGTTTTTGCCATCGCCCCGCTTCTGGTTATCTGGTTCGGGTTTGGGATGGGCTCAAAAGTGGTCATGGCATCCCTGATCATATTTTTTCCCATCGCGTCATCCTTTTATGATGGGTTGATGCGGGTCGACCGAACCTGGCTGGATCTCGCCAGAGGCTGGGGCGCGCGGCCGGCCCAATTGCTCATCAAAACAAAGGTACCTGCAGCCCTTCCGTCACTTGCGAGTGGATTGAAGATTGGCGCCACACTTGCCCCGATCGGCGCGATTGTCGGTGAATGGGCGGGCGCCTCCTCAGGGCTCGGCTATGTGATGCTTCAGGCAAATGCCCGCATGCAAACCGATCTGGTTTTCGCGGGCTTGCTGGTTCTCGCGGTAATGGCCTACGGGCTTAGAACGATCGTCGCCATTGCGGCAGATCGAATGATTTTCTGGAAGTTCAACTGAGAAGGAAGAGTGTGACATGCGGCTGATTGGATTTGTAGTGGCGATGATTTTCGCCGGAATTTCGAGTACACCGGCATATTCTGCCGACAAACTTACGGTTCTGCTCGACTGGTTTGTCAATCCGGATCATGCTGCGCTGGTGATCGCCGAAGAGCGCGGTCTATTCAAGGATGTCGATCTTGACGTGGAGATCGTGGCGCCGGCTGATCCAAGTGCGCCGCCCAGGCTGGTGGCGGCCGGCCAGGCGGAACTGGCGATCAGTTACCAGCCGCAACTGCATGTGCAGGCTGCAGAAGGCCTGGGGCTGGCACGCGTGGCGACGCTTGCCGAGACGCCGCTCAATGCGCTCGTTGCACTGAAGGGCGGACCGATCGAGTCCATCGCCGATCTGAAGGGCAAGACGGTCGGGTTTTCGGTCGGCGGCTTTGAGGACGCGCTGCTTTCGGCAATGCTGAAGAGCGTTGACCTCTCGCTAGATGATGTCGAATTGGTCAACATCAATTTTTCGCTCTCGCCTTCGCTGATTTCAGGCAAGGTCGATGCGGTCATCGGTGCATTCCGCAATTTCGAACTGAACCAGCTCGACCTGGAAGGCCAAAGCGGTATTGCGTTTTATCCGGAAGAAAACGGGGTTCCGGTCTATGATGAACTGATTGTCGTTGCCCGGCGCGACGATGTGGATGACCCGAGAATTGGCAGGTTTCTCGATGCCATCGAGGAAGCGACACTGTGGCTGACCAACCATCCGGATGAGGCCTGGGAGATCTTTGCTGCCAGTGGTGATGATCTTGATAATGAATTAAACCGTCGTGCCTGGTATGACACGCTGCCGCGGCTGGCAAAACGGCCGGCAGCGCTTGACCGGCGTCGCTATGAGCGCTTTGCGAAATTCATGAAAGATTCGGGTCTGATCGAAGAGGTACCGCCGCTTGAAACCTATGCGGTGGAAGTGAACTAGTAAAAAAGGCCGGGAAACACCCGACCTTTTCTCAATCTATTTGCGAACTCAATTATCTGAAGCCTGATCATGCTCCAGTTCGCGCGGTGGTTTGGCCAGTTCGCGGGCTGCAGCCTTCATGGCTTTTTGTACCTTTTCGAAGGCTCGAACCTCGATCTGGCGGACTCGTTCGCGGGAAATCTCAAATTCCTTCGACAGTTCCTCCAGCGTCAGCGGATTTTCCTCCAGCCGGCGGGCAACGAACACACGACGCTCGCGGTCGTTCAGCACGGAAAGCGCATCAGCGAGCATTTCCCTGCGCGATTCCAGTTCGTCCTGTTTGACCATGACCTGTTCGGCGTTCTCGTTTTCATCGACAAGCCAATCCTGCCATTCGCCGCTTTCGCCTTCGCTCGCTTTGATCGGCGCGTTAAGTGAGGCGTCACCACCGAGGCGGCGGTTCATCGAAATGACTTCGTCCTCGCTGACGCCGAGCTGGGTCGCAATCTGCTTGACCTGATCGGGATTCAGATCGCCGTCATCGATCGCCTGGATCCGGTTCTTCGCCTTGCGGAGATTGAAAAACAGGCGCTTTTGATTGGCGGTCGTACCCATCTTCACCAGGCTCCAAGAGCGAAGCACATATTCCTGGATCGAAGCCTTGATCCACCACATTGCATAGGTGGCGAGGCGGAAGCCTTTTTCGGGATCGAATTTCTTGACTGCCTGCATCAGGCCAACATTGCCCTCGGAAATCACCTCACCGATCGGCAGGCCGTAGCCACGATAGCCCATGGCAATTTTTGCCACTAGACGCAGATGGCTCGTTACCAGCTTGTGCGCGGCTTCGAGGTCATCATGTTCGTGATAGCTTTTGGCAAGCACATATTCTTCATCCGGCTCCAGCATCGGGAACCGTCTGATTTCTTCCATGTAACGATTAAGTCCGGATTCACCGGCAGAAATGCTAGGTAAATTCTGGGCCATTCAGCACCCTCCAATATATAAACCGCAACCCCCTAACTGGCAGGCCGCACACCGGGTATGAGTATTCATCACCCATTGGCGAACACTATCATATAGGTATTTTTCCGCTAAATGCATGAAATTTACGTAATAAATTAATGCCAGATTGCTTTTTTCATTCAAATGCCTGCTTCAAGGCGGTTTTCAGCGCTTTCATATCGTCCGGCATGGGCGCGTCAAACTGCAGATATTCGTCTGTTGCGGGGTGTTTGAACCCCAAACTTGCAGCATGTAAGGCCTGCCGTGGGAAGTTTTCCACCTGTTTGCGGGCAGATTCGGGCAGAATGTTTGTCTTGGTTGCAAAATGACGGCCATAATCCCGGTCTCCGATGAGCGGATTGCCGATATGTGCCAGATGCACCCTTATCTGGTGGGTTCGTCCGGTTTCCAGGCGGC
>JANQQM010000169.1 GCA_028289365.1 Salaquimonas sp.
GCCGCAAAGCCAGGAATCTGCCATGGTCGCGCCTACAGTGCCAACTGCACCCAGCATATCGCGTGAAGCGATGGCCGGCACCTGGACGGTTGCGTCAGACAATCCGGATTGCCGGATTATTCTGGCATTTACCAAATGGTCGGGCGGCTACCGGGCGGCGACCCGGCGCTGCAACTCGGAAGAGTTGGGTTCCGTCACTGCATGGGATGTCAAGGGGGACAGCGTAATATTGGTGGATTCCAATGGTTCGCAGGTTGCAAGCCTTTACTCGGCTGGCCCTGAGCGTTACGACGGTTCGATGGCCGGCGGGGCTGCGATCTCCTTTACCCGATAGGGATCGTATATTTCGTTTGCCGGGAAGCAAGTTGGTCAAATCCGGCAGATCATGAGCCAGGCGGCATTATCACAAACTGTTTCTCAGCGTTATAGCGCATTGGTTTCGGCACAAAAGCTGGAGACTGATCCTGCGCAACTTGCACTGGTAGACCGGCTGGACCGGCTGCTTGAGAGTATTCAACAAAAGCAACTCTCAACGAAATCAAGTTCTCTTGGTTGGCTTTTCAACCGCAATTCCGGGCGCAAAGCCGGATTCAAGGGCCTTTACATCCATGGCAAGGTCGGCCGCGGCAAGTCGATGCTGATGGATATCTTCTATGAGCTGGCTCCGATTTCTCCCAAGCGCCGTGTGCATTTCAACGAGTTCATGACGGATGCACATGATCGCATCCATGCCCACCGCAAGGCCTTTGAAAAAGGAGAAACCAGGGAAGAGGATCCGATAAAGCCGGTGGGTCGAGCACTGGCCCGGGAGGCCCGACTGTTGTGTTTCGACGAGTTTACGGTCACGGACATAGCCGATGCGATGATTCTCGGACGATTGTTCGAGGTCTTGTTCGAACAGGGCACGATTATTGTCGCAACATCGAATGTGGAACCGCAGGATCTTTATCATGACGGATTGAACCGGCAATTGTTCTTGCCGTTCATCGATCTCCTGTTAGCGCATTGCGATGTATTTGAACTGGATGCTCCGTTGGATTTCCGTCTTGGGAAAATTACCAGCGGAAAGGCCTATCTCTCGCCGGTAAATGCCAAGACCAGAGCAAGCATGGAGGCCATGTGGGAGGGAATTTCGGCAGGCCATATGGAAGAAGAGGTCGTGCTGAAAGTCAAAGGGAGGAAATTTTCTCCGCAGCGGGCAGCCGGCAAGGCTGCATGGTTCAGTTTCGATCAGCTTTGCCGCCAGCCGCTTGGCGCAAACGACTATCTTGCGATCGCTGAACGCTTTTCTGTTGTATTTATCGAAAATGTGCCGATGATGGATTACGGGCAGAGGAATGAGGCGAAGCGGTTCATCTTGCTGATCGATACGCTATACGACAATCACATCACGACTGTGGTTTTGGCTGCAGCGAATCCGCATGTACTTTATACCGCCGGCAGGGGAACGGAGTCCTTTGAATTTCAGCGAACTGCATCCAGGCTCATTGAAATGCAGAGCAAAGATTATCTAAGCGGATCAGAGGTCAATTTAGCCGAGTAGCACTAATCCATGTTTTTTGTTGTTGGTTTTTCTTACGTTTACGTAAATGTATTTTCAGTTATGTCACTGAAATCATTACATAATAAATTGCTGTTGAGCCACGCGGAATTATCCGCTATGGGCAAAGCAAGAAAAATCCATCCTATCAGGAACTTCCAGTAAATTACGCTTACGTAAAGGGAATAGTCATGGCACGGAACAAAATAGCGTTAATCGGCTCTGGCATGATTGGCGGAACGCTTGCCCATCTTGCCGGTTTAAAGGAGCTTGGCGATATCGTCCTGTTTGATATTGCGGAAGGTATTCCCGAAGGCAAGGCGCTGGACATAGCAGAATCCTCCCCGGTCGACGGATTTGATGCCAAGATCACCGGCACGCAGAATTACGAAGCGATCAAGGGTGCCGATGTCTGCATCGTAACGGCGGGAATTGCCCGTAAACCCGGCATGAGCCGGGATGATTTGCTCGGGATCAACCTGAAGGTCATGGAACAGGTCGGGGCTGGGATCAAGAAATACGCCCCTGATGCTTTTGTGATCTGCATCACCAATCCGCTCGATGCGATGGTGTGGGCCTTGCAGAAATTCTCGGGCTTGCCGAAGAACAAGGTTGTCGGTATGGCGGGCGTGCTCGATTCATCCCGCTTCAGATATTTTCTTGCCGAGGAATTCAGCGTTTCGGTAGAGGATGTAACAGCCTTCGTGCTGGGCGGGCATGGCGATTCCATGGTTCCGCTTACCCGGTATTCGACTGTTGCCGGTATTCCGTTGACCGATCTGGTGAAGATGGGTTGGCTTACAAAAGCCCGCTTGGAGCAAATCGTCGATCGCACCCGCAAGGGTGGCGGCGAAATTGTCGCCCTGTTGAAGACCGGTTCTGCCTATTACGCTCCGGCTGCCTCGGCAATCTCGATGGCGGAAAGCTATCTGCTGGACAAAAAGCGTGTTTTGCCCTGTGCTGCCTCTCTGAAGGGAGAATATGGCGTGAAAGACATGTATGTCGGCGTACCGGTTGTCATCGGTGCTGACGGTGTTGAACGGGTCATCGAAATCTCGCTGAACCGGACCGAGCAGAAGATGTTTGACAAATCCGTTGGCGCGGTCGCGGAATTGTGCGAGGCATGCAGTGAAATTGCTCCAAATCTGAAATAGGATGCCCATCCGGGTCATCGGCGCCCCCTTCCGGGCCAAAATCTTCAAAGGAAATATACGCCCATGAATATTCATGAATATCAGGCAAAAGCACTTTTGAAAGAGTTTGGAGCCCCGGTTGCCGCCGGCGTTCCGATATTGAGTGCCGATGATGTGGATGCGGCGATCGATGCATTGCCGGGGCCGCTTTACGTGGTCAAAAGCCAAATCCATGCCGGGGGGCGCGGCAAGGGCCGTTTCAAGGAATTGGGCGACGATGCCAAGGGTGGTGTCAGGCTGGCATTCTCACCGGAAGAGGTGAGAGCGCATGTGTCCGAAATGCTCGGCAATACGCTGGTGACAAAGCAGACCGGACCCTCCGGAAAACAGGTAAATCGCCTCTATCTGGAGGATGGGGCCGATATTGACCGCGAACTTTACCTGTCCCTGCTGATTGACCGCGAGACGAGCCAGGTTTCCTTTGTTGCTTCAACGGAGGGCGGGATGGATATCGAGGCAGTTGCCGAGGAAACGCCTGAGAAGATTCATACGATCGGGATTGATCCTCAAAAGGGGGTCACCACGGAAGATGCGGCACGGCTTTGCGACGCATTTGAGCTCGATGGAGCTGCGCGAGAAGACGGAATGAAGCTTTTCCCGCTGCTTTACGATGTGTTTTGCGAAAAGGATATGAGCCTTCTGGAAGTCAATCCGTTGATCGTCATGAAGGACGGGCATTTACGGGTTCTGGATGCCAAGGTTTCCTTCGACGGAAACGCCATCTTTCGGCATCCCGACATCATGGAATTGCGTGACATTACCGAAGAAGACGCCAAGGAAATCGAGGCGTCAAAACATGATCTCGCCTATATCGCGCTCGATGGCGATATCGGCTGCATGGTCAATGGCGCCGGCCTGGCAATGGCGACGATGGACATCATCAAACTGTATGGGGCCGAACCTGCCAATTTCCTTGATGTGGGCGGTGGCGCCTCCAAGGAGAAGGTCACTGCGGCCTTCAAGATCATTACCTCGGACCCGAATGTCAAAGGCATTCTCGTCAATATCTTTGGCGGCATCATGCGCTGTGACGTCATTGCCGAAGGCGTTGTTGCCGCGGTCAAGGAAGTGGGGCTGCAGGTTCCGCTGGTCGTTCGGCTTGAGGGTACGAATGTGGAACTAGGCAAGAAGATCATCAATGAATCGGGACTGAATGTCATTGCCGCCGACGATCTGGATGATGCGGCACAGAAGATTGTCAAAGCGGTTAAAGGGGCCTGAGACAAATGTCGATTTTGATCAACAAGGATACCCGGGTACTGGTTCAGGGCCTTACCGGGAGAACCGGAACCTTCCACACAGAACAGGCATTGGCCTATCACGGCACGAAAATGGTTGGCGGGATCCATCCCAAGAAAGGTGGAGAAACCTGGGGTTCGATGGAAAGCGGGGCCCAATTACCGATCTTTTCCACGGTCGCGGAGGGCAAGGATAAGACCGATGCCAATGCTTCGGTCATTTACGTTCCGCCTGCAGGAGCGGCGGCTGCCATTGTCGAGGCGATCGATGCTGAAATTCCGCTGATTGTTTGCATTACCGAGGGCATACCGGTGATGGACATGGTCAAAGTCAAGGCGCGGCTCGACAAGTCAAATTCCCGGCTTATCGGCCCCAATTGTCCCGGCGTGCTGACGCCTGACGAATGCAAGATCGGTATCATGCCCGGGTCAATCTTCAAAAAGGGCTCGGTCGGTGTCGTGTCACGTTCAGGCACGCTGACCTATGAAGCGGTGTTCCAGACCACCAATGCCGGGCTTGGTCAGACGACAGCCGTCGGGATTGGCGGTGATCCGGTCAAGGGCACCGAGTTTACCGACATTCTGGAAATGTTCCTGGCCGATGATGAAACACAGTCGATCATCATGATTGGCGAGATCGGCGGTTCGGCAGAGGAGGATGCTGCACAGTTCCTGCGCGACGAAGCCAAGCGGGGACGCCAGAAACCGACAGCCGGATTCATTGCCGGCAGAACGGCGCCGCCAGGCCGGACGATGGGTCATGCCGGTGCGGTGATTTCCGGCGGCAAGGGGGGAGCCGAAGACAAGATTGCCGCAATGGAAGCAGCAGGGATTGTCGTTTCGGCATCGCCAGCGAAACTGGGCGAAGCATTGTTGGAAGCGTTGAAGGCATGAGCTTGCATGTTGTGCGCCGAAAATTAGATATCAGCGTACTGCTCTAAAACCCGAGAAGGGGAAACATAACAGCCCGCAAGGGTATATCAGGAGGAAACGGGAAAACCCGTTGGTAAAAGATGGCACGTCAGACACCTAATGACGAATTCGAACGCACATCGTTCCTGTATGGCAGCAATGCTGCCTACATAGAGGAGCTGCAATCCCGTTTCGATCGCGATCCGTCTTCTGTAAGTGCGGATTGGCAGGCATTTTTCCGAGATATCAAGGACGACGGCGCTGCCGTGCAGCGCTCTGCAGAGGGCCCGAGTTGGCAGCGGGACAATTGGCCGATACCGGCCAATGGCGAGCTTGTCTCTGCGCTGGATGGCGATTGGAGCCAGGTCGAAGCCCATATGGGCGAGAAAATCAAGGAAAAGGCTCAAACAAACGGCGTGGATATGAGTGGGCAAAGCATCCTGCGTGCCACGCGGGACTCGGTCCGCGCCATCATGATGATCCGCGCCTATAGAATGCGCGGTCATCTTCATGCTGATCTTGATCCACTGGGACTGGCGGCGGCAAAGGAAGACTATGATGAACTGTCGCCGGCGGCCTACGGATTTACCGAGGAAGATTTTGACCGCAAGATCTTTCTCGACCGGGTGCTGGGACTGGAATTTGCGACCGTTCCGCAGATGCTCGAGATCCTTCGGCGTACCTATTGTTCGACGTTGGGCGTCGAATTCATGCATATTTCAAATCCGGCGGAGAAATCCTGGATACAGCAGCGCATCGAAGGACCCGACAAGGGTGTGGAATTTACGCCAGCCGGCAAGATTGCAATTCTGCAAAAACTGATCGAAGCAGAAGGTTTCGAGCAATATATCGATCTGAAATACAAGGGTACCAAGCGGTTTGGACTGGATGGTGGGGAGTCCCTGATTCCGGCGCTTGAACAAATCATCAAGCGTGGTGGTCAGCTTGGCCTCAGCGACATTGTCCTGGGAATGGCGCATCGTGGCCGGCTCAATGTTCTCAGCCAGGTAATGGCCAAACCACACCGGGCGATCTTCCACGAATTCAAGGGTGGCTCCTACAAGCCGGAAGATGTGGAAGGTTCAGGCGACGTCAAATACCATCTTGGCGCTTCTTCAGACCGGGAATTTGACGGCAATACGGTGCACTTGTCGTTGACCGCAAATCCGTCGCATCTCGAGATTGTCAATCCTGTTGTCATGGGCAAAGCGCGGGCGAAGCAGGATATTGTCGGAGAAGATGCAGAAGTCGACGGCGTGATACCGCTTAAGGAGCGGGTGCAGGTCTTGCCATTGTTGTTGCACGGTGATGCCGCGTTTGCCGGTCAGGGTGTCGTCGCAGAGTGTTTTGGCCTGTCAGGCCTGCGTGGCCACCGGGTGGCGGGCAGCGTTCATTTCATCATCAACAACCAGATTGGATTTACCACAAATCCGAAATTTTCCCGTTCCTCGCCCTATCCTTCGGATGTTGCGAAAATGATCGAGGCGCCAATCTTCCACGTCAATGGCGATGATCCGGAAGCTGTCGTTTATGCAGCAAAGATTGCGACCGAATTCCGCATGAAGTTCTTCAAGCCGGTCGTAATTGACATGTTCTGTTACCGGCGGTTTGGTCATAATGAAGGGGACGAGCCGGCGTTTACCCAACCGATCATGTATCGCAAGATCAAGAAGCATCCTACTACCGCCAAGATTTATGGCGACAGGCTTGTTTCCGAAGACCTGCTTACCGATGAAGAAGTCACCAAGATGCGCGCGGATTGGCGGACCCATCTTGAAGCGGAATATGAGGGCGGACAGAGCTACAAGCCGAACAAGGCCGACTGGCTGGACGGACAATGGTCCGGATTGAAAACCGCGAATAATGAGGATGAACAGCGACGCGGAAAGACTGCGCTTCCTGTTTCCGTCATCAAGGATATCGGTGAAAAGCTCACCACACTGCCGGACAGCTTCAAGGCGCACCGGACGGTAAATCGCCTGATGGATAATCGCCGCAAAATGATTGAGAGCGGTGAGGGAATTGACTGGGCCATGGCGGAATTAATCGCCTATGGTTCCCTGTGCCTGGATGGTCACAAGGTACGATTGTCGGGTCAGGATTGCGAACGTGGCACGTTCTCGCAAAGACATTCAGTGTTCTATGACCAGGAAGACGAAACACGTTATATCCCGCTATCCCATCTCTCTCCGGATCAGGCATCGTTTGAAGTGATCAACTCGATGCTGTCGGAAGAGGCTGTACTCGGCTTCGAATATGGCTATTCGCTGGCACTGCCGGCGGCGCTGACTGTTTGGGAAGCGCAATTCGGCGACTTTGCAAACGGTGCCCAGGTGGTGTTTGACCAGTTTATCTCGTCTGGCGAGCGCAAATGGCTGCGCATGTCGGGATTGGTCTGCCTGTTGCCGCACGGCTATGAAGGCCAGGGGCCTGAGCATTCCTCGGCGCGGCTTGAGCGATTCCTGCAACTCTGTGCCGAGGACAATATGCAGGTTGCCAATTGCACGACGCCGTCAAACTATTTCCACATCCTGCGGCGCCAGGTTAAGCGCGACTTCCGCAAGCCGCTGATCCTGATGACGCCAAAATCGCTGTTGCGTCACAAGCGATCGGTTTCCACAATTGACGAACTTTCAGGGGAATCCTCCTTTCACCGGTTATTGTGGGATGATGCGGAATATCTCGATGACGAGCCGATAAAGCTTGTCAAAGACGACAAAATCAGGCGAGTGATCCTGTGTTCGGGGAAAGTCTATTTCGACCTCTATGAAGAACGCGAAAAACGCGGAATCAACGACATCTATATCCTGAGGGTAGAGCAGCTTTATCCTTTCCCGGCAAAGGCGCTGATAACCGAATTGTCGCGATTCAAGGGAGCAGAATGGGTCTGGTGTCAGGAAGAGCCCAAGAATATGGGCGCCTGGACCTTTATCGAGCCCTATCTTGGCTGGGTATTCAATCATATCGATGCAAAGGAGAAGCGTGTTCGCTATGCGGGCCGCCCTGCCGCTGCATCGCCTGCAACGGGTCTGATGGCGAAGCATTTGGCACAGCTTGAAGCCTTTCTTGAAGATGCATTGGGCGGTTAAGGCGTTTAAGGCCGTTATTCCAAAGAGGTTTATTCATGGCTAGTGAAATTCGCGTTCCTACCCTCGGAGAATCGGTTACCGAGGCGACCATTGGAAGATGGTTCAAGCAGCCTGGCGAAGCGGTCAAGGCTGATGAACCACTCGTAGAGCTGGAGACCGACAAGGTTTCGGTCGAAGTTCCGGCTCCTGCCGATGGATCGATTGCTGAGGTCGTCGCCAAAGAAGGCGAGACGGTCGAGGTTGGTGCCTTGATTGCACATTTTGCCGACGGCGCCGGCGGTACAAAAGCGGCGTCTGCAGAGGCCGCGGCTGCTCCGGCGAAAGCCGCACCGGCGAAATCGGGCGGTAGCGGAAAACTGGTGGATGTCAATGTTCCGTCGGCAGGTGAATCCGTAACCGAAGCGCAGGTCGGTTCCATCTACAAGAAGGTCGGCGATGCCGTCAGTGTCGATGAGGCGCTTCTTGAGCTGGAAACCGACAAGGCTGCGCAGGAGGTCATGTCTCCGGTGGCCGGCGTCATTCGTGAATTGAAGGTTGGCGAGGGTGACGATGTCGAAGTCGGCAGCCTGTTGCTTCGCATTGAAGAGGGTGGAGAAGCTTCTGCTTCGGCTGAGGCTGCCCCGGCAGAGGCTGCACCGGCAGCTGCATCAGCTGGCGGGAGTGAAATGCCGCCATCGCCTGCTGCCCAGAAGATCCTGGCAGAGAAGGGAATCGACCCTGCGACTGTAGACGGATCGGGAAAGCGCGGTCAGGTGCTCAAGCAGGATGCACAGGCTGCCAATGTAGCCCAGGCGCCGGTTTCTGCGCCTGCAGCTGCCGTTGACCATTCAGCACGCGAAGAGCGGGTGAAAATGACCCGTCTGCGCCAGACAATTGCGCGCCGCTTGAAAGAGGCTCAATCAAACGCCGCGATGCTGACCACCTTCAATGAGGTGGATATGAGTGCGGTGATGGCACTTCGTACCCGTTACAAGGAATTGTTCGAGAAGAAACACGGCGTGAAGCTCGGCTTCATGGGTTTCTTCACAAAGGCGGTCTGTCATGCGCTGGAGGAAATTCCGGCGGTAAATGCCGAGATTGACGGTACCGACATTGTCTACAAGCATTTCTGTCACATCGGGGTTGCGGTCGGTACGGATAAGGGGCTGGTCGTGCCGGTTGTCCGGGATGCCGATCAGATGTCGATTGCCGAGATCGAGAAAGAGATTGGGAATCTGGGCCGCAAAGCGCGGGATGGCGAACTTCAGGTCTCCGACATGCGAGGTGGAACCTTCACGATTTCCAATGGCGGCGTATATGGTTCGCTCATGTCGACACCCATTCTGAACGCACCACAATCGGGCATTTTGGGAATGCACAAGATCCAGGAGAGACCAATTGCGGTTGGCGGTGAGATGAAAATTCGCCCGATGATGTATCTGGCGCTGTCCTACGATCATCGTATAGTGGACGGCAAGGAAGCGGTTACCTTCCTGGTCAGGGTCAAGGAAAGCCTCGAAGATCCAGAACGGCTGGTTCTGGATCTGTAAAAATCAAGGCGCCAAATCACGTTTCTGCAGGAGATTGATACCGTGTCGATAGAATTAAAGATGCTGTTGTTCACTGTCGGGCTGTTCTTTGTTCAGTTGTTTGCGCAGGTCTTTGCCGAAATGGCCCAGCAGGGGATCAGCTACCTGGCGGGACCGCGCGATGACTGGCAAACCCCTACCGGTATTGCCGGCAGGATCGAACGCTCCTATTTCAATCTGCTTGAGACAATGCCTGCTTTTGCGGCGTTGGTGCTTGTGGTGCTTTATACGGGTAACGCGAATGAGACGACTGCCCTGGGCGCACAAATGTATTTCTGGGGTCGGGTCGTGTATTTCCCTGTCTATATTGCGGGTATTCCCTATCTCCGCACCTTGATCTGGGCCGTGTCGGCCCTGGGGCTTGTGCTTATCCTTTGGGAAATGCTCAAGCTGGCTTTCTGAGAACCGGATCGTGAGCGGCGTACTCCTCATTACCGGTGCAAGCCGCGGTATTGGCGCTGCCTGTGCTCGTCTTGGCGCGCGACGCGGCTATCACGTTGCCGTCAACTATGTTGCCAATGAAGAAGCAGCCAATCTTGTCGTCGAGGAGATTCGCGCCGAAGGTGGCAAAGCTGAAGCAATTCAAGGTGATGTTTCGAAGCCCGAGGAGGTGGAAAACCTCTTTTCGCAGGCTGATTTGCTTGGTCCGCTGACCGGGTTGATCAACAATGCCGGGATTCTCGATATGGCGGCCAGGCTGGATGAAATGCCGCTTGAGCGACTGAGAAAGGTGCTGGACACAAATGTCCTTGGCTCGATGATTTGTGCCCAGCATGCAATCCGGCGCATGTCGACGCGTTATGGCGGCAAGGGTGGCGGCATTGTCAATCTAAGTTCGGTTGCGGCGCGGTTGGGGGCGGCAGGGCAGTATGTCGATTACGCCACTTCAAAGGGCGCAATTGACAGCCTGACAATCGGGCTTGCGCGCGAGGTCGCCGATGAAGGCGTCCGGGTGAATGCAGTGCGTCCCGGCATCATCGACACCGATATTCATGCTTCCGGCGGATTTCCGGACCGCGTCGAGAAACTGAAGGATACCATCCCCATCAAGCGTGGCGGGACGCCAGAGGAAGTCGCGAACGGAATTCTGTGGTTGTTGGGTGATGAGGCCTCCTATGTTACGGGGGTAGTATTGGACATAACGGGTGGCCGGTGACACGATGGTCTCGAGAACAATTCCTGAGAGTGGTGAGAAATGACACAAGCATATGATGTTGTGGTGATAGGGTCGGGGCCGGGAGGCTATGTCTGTGCGATCAAATCGGCCCAACTCGGATTAAAGACCGCGATTGTGGAAAAGCGCGAAACGCTGGGTGGAACCTGCCTGAATATTGGTTGCATCCCGTCAAAGGCGCTTTTGCATACCTCCGAAATGTTCCATGAGGCCGGGCACGGTTTTGCCGAGCTGGGGATCAAGGTAGCCACGCCGAAGCTCGATCTGAAGGGGATGATGGCCCACAAGGATGCGGTGGTCAAAGCCAATGTCGATGGCGTTGCCTTTCTGATGAAGAAGAACAAGATCGATGTTCATACCGGTCTGGGATCGATCGCCGGTCCGGGCAAGGTCAAGGTTGCGGGCGCTGACGGCGAAACCGTGCTTGAGACTAAGAACATCGTGATTGCTACGGGTTCTGATGTTGCAGGCATACCCGGCGTGGACGTCAAGATTGACGAAAAGGTCATTGTCTCATCGACCGGCGCCCTGGAACTGAGCAAGGTCCCCGGCAAGGTTGTTGTCGTTGGGGGTGGGGTCATCGGATTGGAGCTCGGTTCGGTCTGGAGCCGGCTGGGTTCGAATGTGATCGTGGTCGAATATCTCGACAAGATCCTGGCCGGCATGGATGGCGAGGTTTCGAAGCAGTTCCAGCGCATTCTCAAGAAACAGGGTCTGGATATCCGGGTCTCGGCGAAAGTGACGGATGTCTCCAAGTCTGGCAGGGGTGCGAAGGTCACCTATGAACCGGTCAAAGGGGGAGACGCTGAAACATTGACGGCGGATGTCGTTCTGATCTCCACCGGCAGGATGCCCTATACGGAGGGCCTCGGTTTGGAAGAGGCGGGAATCGCAACCGAACGGGGCCGGGTGGTTATCGACAATCACTGGCAAACCAATGTGCCGGGAATTTTTGCGATTGGTGACGTCGTTGCAGGTCCGATGCTGGCGCACAAGGCCGAAGACGAGGGTGCAGCAGTTGCCGAACAGATTGCCGGGCAGGCAGGTCACGTCAATTATGATGTGATCCCAAATGTGGTTTACACCCAGCCGGAAGTCGCTTCAGTCGGCAAGACAGAGGAAGAATTGAAGGAAGCGGGCATTGCCTATGTTTCGGGAAAATTCCCGTTCTCGGCAAATGGCCGGGCGCGGGCGATGAACATGAGTGACGGGTTCGTCAAGATATTGGCTGACAAGGAAACAGATCGCGTATTGGGTGCTCATATTGTCGGTTTTGGTGCTGGTGAAATGATCCATGAAGCGGCGGTCCTGATGGAGTTTGGCGGTTCCTCTGAAGATCTGGCCCGAACCTGCCATGCCCATCCGACCATGTCGGAAGCTGTCCGGGAAGCGGCGCTTGCGACGTTCTTCAAACCCCTGCACATGTAGCGGGCTTAACAACCGGAACTTCAAAAAAACAAGCGCTGACCGTCGGCCAGCGCCTATCTAATTGCAATCAATCTATTCCCAAAAGCTTATTCGGCTTTTTCTTCCGGCTTTAGAATTGTCGGATCAAAGGTACTTACTGCTTCGCTTTGTGCAGAATTTGCAGGCGTTTCAGCAATCGTAATGTCTTGCGTGCTGGCGCTGTCATATTTCGCACTTGCCCAAGGGCATGCATAGGCTGAACCAGCGGTTGCCGCCAAGAGAGCGCCTGCTGCGATGATGGGTGTCAACTTCTTCATTGGAGGTTTCCTTCCTGCAACGAGCCTGAATTCACGCTCCAATGCTAGCATTATGCGTTGCCAAGTAAAGTAAACCATTGGTGTAGTCGTGCACAAATATTATTCTGAGTGAGTAGAAGTCCACCAACCCTTTGAAATCATGCCATTAATTTTTGGGTGGTTAAAGCGCAACCGGTTCCAGCGTAAATCCGGATTTGCGCAGAAGTTCTACCAATCCTTCTTCTCCAGGCAAATGCAGCGCACCGACCGCCATGAACACATTGCCCTTTTCCAGGTGCTCGGCGGCACGTTCTGCCATGCGGTGGTTTCGACTGGTCAGAAGCAGTTTCTGAAATTCGGCATAGCCTTTGCCGGTATAGGTTTGCGGCGCAAAGGACCTAACCAAGGGCAGCATCCAGCCGATCTTGCCTTCGAGATAAAGTGCCTTGGTAGTTTCCATCAGGTCGTCTGAAAGATGTGAAAGCTTCAGCGTTTCATTCAGGGCGTTTAAGTGAAATTCAAAGGGAATTGAGGATACGGCTGACAATTGTTCCTCGACGCTTTCAAGCCCGACAAGCGTTTTGCCCTGTTCCATGGCCGCAGCGCCAATCTGCGCATCGAGCACCGGGATACCGGATGCCTTTGCCTTCAAGTCGCAAACGGGAATTGCGATGGAAGCCGTAACCAACCATGGCTGCATGTGCCGGGCGGATGTCCAGGGCATGTGCCGCGATTCCAGCTCGCGCTTCAGAATTGACAGATCTGGCTCCGAAACCAGGTTTTCCAGCGTGGTTCCGGCCTCCAGGAAGGCATATTTCTTCATCGCGGCGAGTGCGGCGCCGGAATTTTTACCCTCGACGGAGTCGGTATTTTCGATGATGACCGATGTCGCGGCTTCAAATTGCGGCCTGATCCTGTCCATCAATCCCAAAATCCGCTGGTCAGCCGAGTGCATGGTTCCAAACAGCCAGGAGGGCTCGATACCTTCCCGGCTTATCTTCCACAAAATAGCTTCGCCGTTCCGGAATTCCTCTGATCCTGCCTTGATGGCCACAAGCTTCGCGGGGTCTTCCCTTTCCAGCTGGTGAACCAGGTTGTTGCCCTGGCAGGCATATTGGCCGGCTGCCGAGGCCGTTTCGGTCAGCGAGAAACTCGCGATTGTCAGCGTGAACAGGAAAAGCAAGCCTGCAATCAGATGCAAAAAGGCCATGGATAACATCGCTCGATCGGCGAATCTGTCCGCAGTGATTGGATTATCAGGCAGGTCCGTTTTATCTTCGATCATCGGGTCCATATGGCAGTCGCTCTTTCGATCGGCGTACAAAGTTGACTGTTTATGACCACAAAATCTCGATATCCGGTTAAAATGCCGGAACAATTGCAGGTTTTTTGCGGGGTTTACCGGCGTGGATGGGCTTTGTCATAAACGTCCAAAAGCCTTGAAGTGTCGACTTCTGTATAAATCTGGGTGGTCGACAGGCTGGCATGGCCCAGCAATTCCTGGATTGTCCTCAGATCTCCGCCATTTGCCAGGAGATGGGTCGCAAATGAGTGGCGAAGTGCGTGCGGTGTCGCCGAATCCGGCAAGCCCAACGCGCCGCGAAGCCGGCTGAGTGATTTTTCGATGATCGCGCGATGCAGAATGCCGCCTTTGGCGCCCCTAAACATCGGCTCGGTTGGATCAAGCGACCAGGGACAAAGCGCGACGTAGGATTTGACCGCTTCAGTAACTACCGGCAATACCGGAACCAGCCGGGTTTTCGACCCCTTGCCGGTGACGCGCAGCGTACCGCCTTCTGCTGTCTTGAACTGTGCGGGTGTCAGCGCCAGTGCTTCGCCGATGCGCAGGCCGCAACCATATAGAAGCGCCATGACGGCAGCATCACGGGCTGCGATCCAGGGCTCCTCGTTCAACTGTTCGCTCGAATCGGCCAGTTGGACGGCAATGTTGGCTGAAATCGGCTTTGGCAGTGTTTTTGGCTGCCTGGGCGCGCGCGTTGCGGAAATTCCCGCTGATGAGGCAAGGCCCGATTTTTCCAGGAACCGGATAAATGAACGGATTCCGGCAAGCCCGCGTCCCAGGGTTCTGGCACCCGCACCCTGGCGGCGGCGATCCGCAAGAAAGGATCGCATGGTCACCGGGCGCAGATCGGAAAGGTCTTCGAGCTTCACCGGGTGACCATTGTAACCGGTCAGAAACATGAGGAATTGCCGCAGATCGCGCTGATAGGCCTCGATGGTGTTCTGAGCCAATCGACGCTCGGAATTCAGCTGTTCCAGCCATTCCCCTTGCTTTTTTGCAACTTCCTTGTTGCAGATTGTCAAAAATTCGTCCGTGCCCATAAATCGATCATGCCGAATCATTGGTTAGCATGACGTTAGCACTTCACAGATATCAGGCGATCTTTTGACCCGTCTTGGCCCAATCTGCCAGAAATGCGTCGATGCCCTTGTCGGTCAGCGGATGCTTGAACAGGGCATGGAGCGTTGCCGGTGGTACGGTCGCTACATCGGAACCGATCATTGCGGCCTGCTTGACGTGGTTTACCGTGCGAATTGATGCGGTCAGGATCTCGGTGTCAAAGTCATAATTGTCGTAGATGGTGCGGATTTCGGAAATCAACTCCATGCCATCCAGACCGAGATCATCCAGACGGCCGACAAAGGGCGAGATGAAGGTCGCGCCAGCCTTGGCAGCGAGCAGGGCCTGATTTGCCGAGAAGCACAATGTGACATTGACCATCTGGTCTTGTGAGGTCAGTGCCTTGCAGGTCTTCAGCCCGTCCGGCGTCAGCGGCACCTTGATGCAAATATTGCTGGCGATCTTGGCCAGGACTTCCGCCTCCTTCATCATGCCGTCATGATCAAGTGCCGTTACCTCGGCGGAAACCGGTCCCTCAACGATATCGCAGATTTCCTTGGTTACCTCGGTGATGTCACGGCCCGATTTCATGATCAGTGAAGGATTGGTTGTCACACCGTCCAACAATCCCAGATCGTTGAGGTCGCGGATTTCTTTCACATCAGCAGTATCGACAAAAAATTTCATGGCAAATTCGCTTTCCGGCGTGAATATGGGTTGGATGTTGAAGATTGAGCGAAGGCATATAGCAAATATCCGGCGAGGTCATTACCCTTTGTAACGATTCGAAACAACTGACCCCGAATGGCCATTCCAGCATGCTAACCGTCAGTGTACTCCTGCCGATTCCGGTAGACCGGCCTTACAGCTATTCCGTACCTGACGGCATGACACTTGCGCCCGGTGACCTCGTGCAAGTGCCGATCGGACCGCGACAGGTGGCCGCCGCTGTTTGGGATGGGCCAGTGGACAATGTCGATCCCGAAAAGCTAAAACAGGTTGAGAAAAAATTCGATTGTCCGCCGCTCGACAACACCATGCGCCGGTTTGTCGACTGGCTGGCAAATTACTATGTCGCGCCCGCCGGCATGGTCTTGAAGATGGTATTGCGGGTACCGGAGGCCTTTGACCCGCCGGGATTTGTGCCGGGATTGCGATATGCCGGCGGGACGCCCGACCGCATGACACCGGCCCGGACGGCAGTCCTGGAATTGGCGCGCGAGGGTGGTGCGTGGACGAAATCCGGGCTTGCCCATGCTGCTGGTGTCTCTGCCTCAGTGGTTGCTGGTCTTTCAAACATGGGAATCCTGGAGCCGGTCGAAATACCGTTGCCAAATCTGACCGGTGACCCGGATCCCGACCACAGCGTTACCGAGTTGAATGATGCCCAGCAGGAAGCGGCTGCCAGATTGTGTGGGTTCGTGGAAGAGGATGCATTCACCGCGAGCCTGCTCGACGGAATCACCGGTTCAGGAAAGACAGAGGTTTATTTTGAAGCGGTTTCGGCTGCCTTGAAGAATGGCAAGCAGGTATTGATCCTGTTGCCGGAGATCTCGCTGACCACGTCCTTCCTGGACCGGTTTGAAAAACGCTTTGGAACGCGGCCGGCGGAATGGCATTCCGATATCTCCCCCAAAAAACGTGAACAATGCTGGCGTCAGGTGGCAACGGGCAAGGTCCGGGTAGTCGCTGGTGCGCGTTCGGCCTTGTTCCTGCCAATGCATGACCTAGGCCTGATCGTGGTGGATGAGGAACATGATCCGGCTTTCAAGCAGGAGGACCGGGTTTGTTACAATGCCCGCGATATGGCGGTTGTCCGGGCACATCTCGGCAATTTCCCGATTATCCTGTCGTCGGCCACGCCTTCCATTGAAAGCCAGGTAAATGCCGAGCAGGGGCGCTATCAACTGGTGAAGCTTCCGCAACGATTTGCCGGAGCGGAATTACCTGAACTGAAAGTCGTCGACATGCGGCGCAATGCGCCACCGGCAGGTAAATTCATATCCAAAATCCTGATTGATGCGATCGCGCACACGATTGAGAAGGGCGAGCAGGCCATGCTGTTTCTTAATCGGCGCGGCTATGCGCCGTTGACGCTTTGCCGGGTCTGCGGCCACCGATTCGAGTGCAGCGAATGCTCGGCCTGGCTGGTCGAGCACCGGTTCCGGCGGCAATTGCAATGCCATCATTGCGGCTATAGCGAACCGGTCCCCGAAGCTTGCCCGAATTGCGGAACGCTCGACCATCTTGTTGCTTGCGGCCCGGGTGTGGAGCGATTGGGTGAGGAAGTGGATGCAATCTTTCCGGAAGCCCGAACGATCGTCTTGTCTTCCGATATGACCGGCGGCGTGAAACGGTTGCGTCTGGAACTGGATGCAGTTGCCAATGGCGAGGCTGATATCGTGATTGGTACCCAGCTTGTTGCCAAGGGTCATAATTTTCCGCTGATGACCTGTGTCGGCGTCGTTGATGCTGATCTCGGCCTTGCCAATGGGGATCCGCGGGCAGCTGAACGAACCTTTCAGTTGCTGTCTCAGGTAACAGGCAGGGCAGGCCGTTCGGGTCAGAAAAGCACCGGTTACCTACAAAGCTATCAGCCCGATCATCCAGTAATCAGGGCAATACAATCCGGTGACCGCGAATTGTTTTACTCCCGGGAGATCGAGGCGCGCCGGGTTGCGGGACTGCCGCCATTCGGACGGTTGGCGAGTTTGATCGTTTCTGCCAATAATCGCCCGGACGCTGAAAATCATGCGCGGGCCCTGCGCCGTGCAGCGCCTGCCGGTAGCCAGATCACGGTACTTGGCCCGGCTGAAGCGCCCCTGGCGCTGATACGGGGTCGATATCGGTTCAGGCTCCTGCTACATGGGAGCAGGAAGGATGATATTCAGGGGTTCATACGGCAAATGATAGGTAATGCCGGTAAAGAACGCGGAAGTGTACGCGTACAAATCGACGTCGATCCACAAAGTTTCCTGTAACGGGCGGCGAATCCAAACGGTTACTGATCCAGACTGCATGATCTTGTCGCAGCAAATCAGCAGAAAAACGATCAGCCATCAACGATTACAGGTAAGCTGATGGAACTCTATATTCCCCAAACATTTGAAGAATGGCTGCCATTGGCAGTACCTCTTGCGGCGTTGTTACTTGGACTGGCCTATTTCGGGGCACCGCGATCCATGCTCAGCGCGATTGGTCTGACGGCAAGCCCCGATCATCCGGAGGCCTATGGCGAGGGACGATCGACCTTTGCCGGCTTTCCCCTGGGGCTGGCGATCGCCGCTCTCCTGTTTGGCCAGCCGGTTCTACTGGCCTTGCTGGGTGCCGCCTTTGCGGCCGCAGCGCTTGGAAAGATCGTTCAGATTGCTTTTGATGATGGCTACGGGCATTCGGTCTTCATTCGCCTGTTGATCGCCGCCGGACTGGCTGCGCTTGCGTTTTATCAGGCTTCATTGCCGGCGCTGGCTATACGAGCGGGGCAGGGGGTGCCGGTTGATAGTGGTGAACTGCTTGCTTTTTGCGTTGCACTAATCACACTTGGTTTCGGGTTGATTTGCCTTCTTGTCCCAAAAACCGCGCTCAAGTGGATACGATTGGTCGAGCGAAGCGATCGTCCGGGATCGGCTGGGGAATTGCGTAGCGGTTTGGCCGGATTTTATCTTGCAACCGGAATATTTGTCCTGATTGAAGGGGGAATATTCGTCCTGGTGGCACTGGCATCTGTCTGGATTGCAACTGCTTTCGGCCGCCTGATATCCATTCTCTCCGACCGAGCAAGCAATCTCTACAACTGGTCTGCGCTGCTGTTTGAGCTGGTTCTGGCAGGAATCCCGGCGGCAGTTGTTCTCGACCTGATCTAAGACGAGGAAATCGAGAGTATTCAAAGGTGCGACGATCCGACGCCAAAGCGGGTCAATGGCGTATTGCGAGTCGTTATATGCTGTGCTAGTTGAAGCGCTGCTTTGCGCAGTCTGGCTGCGCGAAGTACCCTGATTTGAACAAATTAACACGTTCAGTGACCAGCCGGCCCATTCGGGTAACACAAAAAATCATCGGGACGAGGCAGCTCAGAAGCGTTGCCGATGGGGCAGTTCGTTGAACACTTAACATTTGGAACAGATGCGCCTTGGCTGATCACGAAAATACAGATTCCGGTATCGCCGGCAGGTATGCAGCGTCGCTGTTTGAATTATCCCTGGACGGTGGCGCGATCGAGTCATCGGAAAGCGAATTAAAGAAGTTCGAAGATCTGGTGGATGGCAGTGAAGACCTGCAAAGGCTAATGCGTTCGCCGGTATTCTCTGCCGAGCAGCAGTTGAACTCGATTGATGCAATTCTCAAAAAGGCGAAAATTGGCGGCCTGGTGGGCAATTTCATCCGTGTTGTGGCACGGAACCGCCGTTTGTTCTTCATGCCGGCGATTACAAAGGAATTCAGACGTTTGCTTGCTGTTCATCGCGGTGAACAAACGGCGGATGTAACTGTTGCCAGCGCGCTGAGCGCTGCGCAGCAAAAAGAATTGAAGGCCGCGCTGAAAAGCGTGGTCGGCAAGGATGTTGTGATCAACCAGGCGGTTGATCCTTCGCTTCTCGGCGGAATGATCGTGAAAATTGGTTCGCGCCAGATTGACACGTCACTTCGGACTAAACTTTCCACCCTCAAGCTTGCGCTGAAAGAGGTCGGCTAATGGACATTCGTGCAGCGGAAATCTCCGCAATCCTAAAAGATCAAATCAAGAATTTTGGCAATGAGGCGGAAGTCTCGGAAGTTGGACAGGTGCTGTCGGTGGGCGACGGTATTGCCCGCGTCTACGGCCTGGACAATGTGCAGGCCGGTGAACTTGTCGAATTCCCAGGCGGAATTGCCGGGATGGCGCTGAACCTGGAAGCCGACAATGTGGGTGTCGTTATCTTCGGCGATGACCGGGACATCAAGGAAGGTGACACCGTCAAGCGGACCGGCTCGATTGTTGACGTACCGGTTGGCAAGGAGCTTTTAGGCCGGGTCGTGGATGCACTCGGCAACCCGATCGACGGCAAAGGCCCGATCAAATCCAAGGATCGCAAGCGTGTGGACGTCAAGGCGCCGGGAATTATTCCGCGCCGCTCCGTGCATGAACCCATGTCCACGGGCCTGAAGGCGATCGATTCGCTTATTCCGATTGGCCGTGGTCAACGCGAACTGGTTATTGGCGACCGCCAGACCGGCAAGACGGCGATCCTTCTGGATACTTTCCTCAACCAGAAGCCGATCAATGAAGGCGATGACGAATCCAAAAAGCTTTACTGTGTCTATGTTGCGGTTGGTCAGAAGCGCTCGACCGTTGCGCAGTTTGTGAAAATCCTCGAAGAGCGCGGAGCGCTGGAATATTCGATCATCATTGCCGCAACGGCTTCGGACCCGGCGCCGATGCAGTTTCTGGCGCCGTTTGCCGGTTGTACGATGGGCGAATATTTCCGTGACAACGGCATGCATGCGCTGATTGGCTATGACGATCTGTCCAAGCAGGCGGTTGCTTACAGGCAGATGTCGCTTCTGTTGCGGCGCCCGCCGGGACGTGAAGCCTACCCGGGTGACGTTTTCTATCTGCATTCGCGCCTGCTGGAGCGTGCTGCGAAGATGAATGAGGAAAATGGTTCCGGTTCATTGACTGCGCTTCCGATCATCGAAACACAGGCCAATGACGTCTCGGCCTATATTCCGACAAATGTGATCTCGATCACCGATGGCCAGATATTCCTCGAAACCAACCTGTTCTATCAGGGCATTCGTCCTGCGGTGAATGTTGGCCTCTCGGTCTCCCGCGTTGGTTCGTCGGCACAGATCAAGGCGATGAAACAGGTCGCCGGTTCGATCAAGGGTGAACTGGCCCAGTACCGCGAGATGGCGGCGTTTGCACAGTTTGGCTCTGATCTCGATGCGGCAACGCAACGCTTGCTCAATCGTGGTGAAAGGCTGACTGAATTGCTCAAGCAACCGCAGTTTTCTCCGCTCAAGACCGAAGAGCAGGTCTGCGTGATCTTTGCGGGTGTGAATGGCTATCTTGATGATCTGAAGGTCAGCGATGTTGGCCCGTTCGAAGCAGGGTTGTTGAATACTCTGCGCGCTGATCATGCGGAGATCCTCGATTCGATCCGGCTTGAGCAGCAAATCACCGATGACACGAAGGAAAAACTGACTTCCGTCGTCGAAAATTTTGCGAAGAGTTTCGCGTAATCCGGTAACTGCGACAGGCAGAATTCAGGGAGCAACATGCCCAGTCTCAAGGAACTGAAAAACCGGATTAATTCGGTCACGGCGACGCAGAAGATCACCAAGGCGATGCAAATGGTGGCTGCCGCCAAATTGCGCCGTGCGCAGGAAGCCGCAGAAGCCGCACGTCCGTATTCGGAACGCATGGCGGCAGTGCTGTCCAATGTTGCCCAAAGCACGCAGGGCGAGGACGCTCCGCGTCTGATGAAGGGTACAGGCGCAGATAATACCCATCTAGTGCTGGTTTGCACGGCGGACCGCGGCCTTTGCGGCGGATTTAATTCTTCAATTGCCAGAAAGGCCCGCGATCACATTCGTCTTCTGCAGACAGAAGGCAAGACGGTGAAAATCATCACGGTCGGGCGCAAGGGTTTTGACATTCTGCGGCGAGAATTTGCCAATGACATTATCGACCGGGTTGAGTTGCGCGAGGTAAAGCGAATCGGGTTTGAAAATGCCCATTCGATTGCCCAGAACGTAATCACGCGTTTTGATGAAGGCGAATTTGACGTCTGCACCCTGTTTTATGCGCAGTTCAAATCGGTAATCTCGCAAATTCCGACCGCAAAACAGCTTATTCCGGCTTCCAGCGCAGCCGAGGGCGAAGAAGTTGAAGCTGCATCTGCCGTCTATGAGTATGAGCCGGATGTCGGCGGGATCCTCAATGATCTGGTGCCACGGAATATCGCCGTTCAGATTTTCGGAGCGCTTCTTGAAAATGTTGCCGGTGAAATGGGTGCGAAGATGTCTGCGATGGACAATGCGACCCGAAATGCCGGTGAAATGATCGATAGCCTTTCGCTGCAATATAACAGGCAGAGGCAGGCGCAGATCACCAAGGAATTGATTGAAATTATCTCAGGCGCAGAAGCGCTCTAGAGTTCAGGAGAACAAAGTTATGGCCAAAGCTGCTACACCGAAAAAGACCACAGCTGCCAAACCGGCTGCACGCTCGAGAGCTGCAAAGACTTCGGCTCTGCCGGGAGCGACCGGCAAGGTCACCCAGGTGATCGGCGCTGTTGTCGATGTGAGTTTCGAAGGCGAACTGCCGCAGATTCTGAACGCGCTGGAGACCGATAATAATGGTCAGCGTCTGGTGCTTGAAGTCGCCCAGCACCTTGGTGAAGACACGGTCCGGACCATTGCGATGGACTCTACAGAAGGTCTTGTTCGCGGCAATCCTGTTACCGACACCGGGCAACCCATTGCTGTTCCCGTCGGCGAGGATACTCTGGGACGGATCCTGAACGTGATTGGCGAGCCGATTGATGAGGCGGGACCGGTCAAGACGAACGAGACCCGCGGCATTCACCAACCTGCACCGAGCTTTGTCGAGCAGTCAACCGAGGCAGAAGTGCTGGTTACCGGCATCAAGGTTGTTGACCTGCTGGCACCTTATGCCCGTGGCGGCAAGATTGGACTGTTTGGCGGTGCCGGTGTTGGCAAGACCGTTCTGATTCAGGAACTGATCAACAATATCGCGAAGGCCCATGGTGGTTATTCGGTATTTGCCGGCGTGGGCGAGCGTACCCGCGAGGGCAATGACCTCTACCACGAAATGATTGAATCCGGCGTGAACAAGGCCGGCGGCGGCGGCGGCTCAAAATGTTCGCTCGTATTTGGTCAAATGAACGAACCGCCGGGAGCCCGTGCCCGTGTTGCACTGTCGGGTCTGACGATCGCTGAGCATTTCCGCGATCAGGGTCAGGATGTGCTGTTCTTCATCGACAATATTTTCCGCTTTACCCAGGCCGGTTCGGAAGTGTCGGCGCTGCTCGGACGTATTCCTTCAGCGGTTGGTTATCAGCCGACACTTGGTACCGATATGGGTGCAATGCAGGAGCGCATCACGACCACAAACAAGGGTTCGGTAACCTCGGTGCAGGCCGTTTACGTGCCTGCCGATGACTTGACCGACCCGGCACCGGCTTCAACCTTCTCCCACCTTGATGCGACAACGGTTCTGTCGAGATCGATTGCGGAAAAGGGCATCTATCCTGCCGTTGATCCGCTTGATTCCACCTCGCGTATTCTCGATCCGCAGGTTGTCGGTGAGGAGCATTACCAGGTTGCACGTAGCGTTCAGGAAGTGCTGCAACGCTACAAGGCGCTGCAGGACATTATCGCAATTCTAGGCATGGACGAATTGTCGGAAGAAGACAAGCTGGCGGTGGCACGTGCGCGCAAGATCGAGCGCTTCCTTTCGCAGCCCTTCTTCGTGGCAGAGGTCTTTACCGGTTCGCCGGGTAAGCTTGTTGCACTGGATGATACAATCAAGGGTTTCAAGGGTCTTGTTGAGGGCCAGTATGACCACCTGCCGGAAGCAGCGTTCTACATGGTGGGAACCATCGAGGAAGCCATGGAGAAGGCCCAGAAACTGGCAGCGGAAGCAGCCTGATGGAAGTAATCGGCTCGAGCAGTATTGCTGATGTGATCAATGACATTTGCCCCTGGTCGGGAGAGCCTGTATCAGCTGATGCGCTGACGACCTATCGCGGTCATACCGTCGGCTTCTGCAACCCAGGATGCCGGGACAAATTTGAAAAGGCAGTTGGCATGTTTGACACTGCAATTTCGGAGAAGAAGTAAAGATGCCGGACAGTTTCAAATTTGAACTTGTTTCGCCGGAGCGCCTGCTCGCTTCGATGGAGGTCATTTCGGTAGTTATCCCGGGTACCGAGGGCGAAATGACGGTGATGGCGCATCACGCGCCGGTCATGACGACCGTTAAACCTGGTTTGATCCGTATTGCGACTGCGGAAGGCAATTCCGAAGACTTTGTCGTTTTTGGCGGGTTTGCCGATATTCTCCCCGAAGGTTGCACGTTACTGGCAGAATCGGCCGTGCGGGTTGCCGATATTGATCGTGAAGATCTGGAGAACAGGATCAAGAATGCACGGGAAGATGTCCAGGATGCCTCGGATCCCGCGGCGCGGTCCGCCGCAGAAGAATATTTGCAGCATCTTCTGACCCTGGAAAAAGGCGTCTCCGTCAACTAGGCGTGCGGACGTCTTTCGCTTCCAGTTTCTACAATCGCGAAAACGGTTCGGGAACCTCGATTTTGCCCTTTTTCGAGCTGAGCGCATTATCTTTGAGCTCGACTGCCAGGAAGCGTGGGCCTTGCCATTTCACGGAAAATGGATCTGCCTTGGGCGAAGAAAACCCGAAACGTTCGTAAAACAACGGATCACCGGGAACGAATATTGCCTCAATTTTTCGTTTTGCAGCGGAT
This sequence comes from Salaquimonas sp., assembly GCA_028289365.1. Taxonomy (GTDB): domain Bacteria; phylum Pseudomonadota; class Alphaproteobacteria; order Rhizobiales; family Rhizobiaceae; genus BOKV01. Next base: position 24,267 of record JANQQM010000169.1, read on the forward strand.
TTGAGAGCATGGCGAACCAGGGTGGAGCCTACCTGCAGCTCCCGAAATTTGCCGTCAACCGCCAGTGGCGTCAGCATCATCGCTTTCATGGGCGCCCGAATTTCGGTCAAGAGGATATGCCCAATAACGGCATTGTCACAATCGGCTACCAGGGAGAGGGTTGGTGTAGCTGACTGAATGAGCTCAGTTGCAAGACCAGCTTCTTCTTCACGGCCATATCCATCGCGATGCAATACGGCAATCTCTGCCATGTCGGCTGATTTTGAGTTTCTTACAACTAACCTCTCGCAGAACATTTACAGGGTTCCTCTTTCAAGAATTTGTACCTGCTCTCGTCTCCAAAGTCTGTCCTTATCCAGATTCTGACGTACCGGCCAAATAATTGAACCGGTTGATGACCTGCATGTAAACATCCCGTTTGAAATTCACGATCAAATCCGGAAGTTCGTCAATATCTGCCCATTTCCAGGCGTCGAATTCAGGTTTATGGCCGGTACCGGAGATATCGATCTCGGTTTCGTTGCCGGTGAAGCGGAAGGCGAACCAACGCTGTTTCTGGCCGCGATAACGGCCCTTCCAGGCTTTTCCGACAAGATGATCGGGCAGATCGTAATTCAGCCAGTCTTCGATTTCTCCGATCAGTTCTGCAGACCTGACGCCAGTTTCCTCGGTTAATTCACGAAATGCCGCCTGCCTTGGATCCTCGCCGTCATCAATTCCGCCCTGAGGCATTTGCCACCATTTTCCATCGCCTTCGGGATCACTTTTGTTTTGATCGATGCGCCGGCCGAGCCAAATCCGGCCATCCTGGTTCAACAGCATGACCCCGACACATGGCCGGTAGGGCAAGTCCGAGGCTTTCTTTGACATGCCTATTTCCTCTCGGGATCACTGACGATTGCCGAAACCGGCGTAATCTCAATATCGCTATCAGCGGATTCACGAACAAAGGCAGAAATCATGTCAACTGATTCAGGAAAGGCATTGGCATAGCCAATTGCCAAGCCGGTTCTTTGTGCGGTTTGTGCCAGCTCTTCCAATCTGGCCTTGATTTTCGCCCGATCCCTGATCGTGTCGATTTGCATGTCCGCGCGGGTAAATGGCAGCAGAGAAGCTTGTGCGGCCCTATCTGCAAGGGAATTCTTGACGCTGCCATCATCGACGAACAGCAGACCACGACGGGCAAGCTGATCAAAGACCGGCTTGAGCGAGGTTTCACTGGTGATGAACTTGCCGCCCAGAAACCCGATCACGCCAACATAGTTTGTTGTTCTGGCGAGCAGCCAATTCAGGTTTTCGGTATTTGCCGTGGCGTCGAGATCGGTTCGAAGCGTGTGTTTGCCGGGATTGTTCGACGGGTAGTCAAAGGGTTCCATCGGCAATTGCAATAAAATCTCATGGCCCGCCTTGCGGGCGCTTTGCATCCACCGGCCCAGGCTGTTTCCATAAGGTGCGAAAGCGAGCGTCACACTGGGCGGGAGCCGCTTGATCGCCTGCTGGGTGCCGGTCTGGCTGATACCCAGGCCGCCGACTATCAATACGATCCTCGCCACCCCGAAATTTCCTTCAGTTGCCGGCGGCCGTGAGTAGACGTCCATGGGTCGCAAATTGTCATCGGAGCGCTTGGGCAGAACTGCATTTCCGACCCGTTCTGCCAATTCCGGATCTGGCAGATGAACCAGGCCAATTTCCTGTCGCCGCAACGGAGGAAGCGGGGTTTTGGGCATCATCGCACCGGTCGGCTCTGCAGGCATGATTGTGGCCGGTCCGGGCTCGCTATCACTTGTTCCAGGCGACTTTGTGGAATCTTCTTCTTCCGTGGTAGGCCGCAACTCAATCGATCCGACCTTGACGGAGGCATCAACGGTATTGCCGTCTTCCAGGGCGACTTCCACCAATTGCGGCTTGAGATAAATCCAGGCAAATGCGCCTGTCGAAACAAGAACAAGCAACAGAACCAAGGTGATCGACGCGGCAAGCGTACGCTTGTTTTTTGGCCGGTCTTCCTTGACCCCCAGGGGTCTGGTCAAGTCGTCGGACATGGGTGCCAGCTATTCCTGTACAAATATCGGGTCTGCAAACAAAAACCGGGAAGAATCACTTCCCGGTTTTTATATATCAGATTCGCTGCGTAATATATCAGTTCGGCAGTGCCTTTTCCGGATTTGGCGGATAGGCTTCCGAAACCTTTACACCGCGAATGAGATCAAGCGCATGATTGAGCTGAATGTCATCCTCGGCTTCAGGCGGCACGTAGGCAATGGAGCCCGAACCTTCATCGTCTTCTTCCTGGCCGGTAATGTGGCCACGCAGCTCGGATTCACCTCTGGCTTCAACCCGACCTTTCAGCTCGTCGGGAAGCGGCTGTTCGACCTTGATGTCAGGCGTGATGCCCTTTGCCTGGATCGACGTGCCCGATGGGGTGTAATAAAGCGCGGTGGTTAGCCGAAGCGCGCCATTTGCCCCCAGGGGAATGATGGTTTGAACAGATCCCTTGCCAAAGGATTGTGTCCCCAGAACGGTTGCGCGTCTGTGGTCCTGCAGGGCGCCGGCAACGATTTCCGAAGCACTGGCTGAGCCACCGTTCATCAACACAATCACCGGTTTTCCGCCGGTCAGATCGCCCGGGCGGGCCGAATAGCGACGGGTCTCGCTGTCGTTACGACCGCGGGTCGAAACGATTTCACCGCGATCCAGGAAAGTATCCGAAACGCTCACTGCCTGATCGAGCAATCCACCGGGATTTAGGCGAAGATCGAGAATGTAACCCTTGATCTTGTCGTCGCCGGCATCTTCACGGATTTTCTTGATCGCGGCTTCCAGATTGTCATGGGTCTGCTCGGTAAAGCTGGTGATCTTGATGTAACCGACATCTTCACCTTCGACGCGCTGCTTTACTGCCTTCACGCGGATCACATCACGGATAATTGTGATTTCTATTGGCTTGTCAGCGCCTTCACGAAGAATGGTAAGGACAATTGGCGTCTTGACCGGCCCGCGCATTTTTTCGACAGCATCCTGGAGGGAAAGACCCCGAACGTTTTCGCCGTCAATCTTCGAAATAAGGTCACCAGCCAACACGCCGGCCTTTGAAGCAGGGGTATCATCAATTGGAGAAACGACCTTGATCAGCTCCTTCTCCATGGTGACTTCAATACCCAGCCCGCCGAATTCTCCGCGTGTCTGGACACGCATGTCGGAAAATGCCTTGGCATTCAGATAGGAAGAATGCGGATCCAGCGAGGTCAGCATGCCGCCGATCGCACTTTCGATCAGTTTCTCCTCATCCGGCTCGGTGACATATTGACCGCGAACGCGTTCGAAAATATCGCCGAAAATGCTGAGATTACGATAGGTAGCCGTGCCAGCGGCGTTTGCCGCGCCGGTTGGGCTTATGCCGGTTACCAGTACAATTCCCGCAGTTGTTCCAATCAGAAATCCTGCAAATAAGAGGGTTAGTTTACGAATCATCCGTGACTCTCTTTGAGCTTGAATCCGCCCACCATGGCGACGGATCTATTGAAGTTGTATCCTTACGAAACTCGACATAGAGCACTGGTCGCGAAGTTTCTATACCTACTGCTTCGGCACTAGCGACCCTGCGTGCACCCATCACTGCCACAGGTTCTCCAGCCAGCACGAATTGACCGAGTTGTACATCGATCTCCTCCATGCCTGCCAGGATTACATGATAACCGCTGCCGGCATTAAGGATCAATAGCTGACCGTAAGAACGGAAGGGACCGGCATATACCACCCAACCGTCCGCTGGTGAAACAATTCTGGCATTAATTCTAGTCGCAATTGAGATGCCTGAGGATTTTTCACCGAGTGCATTCTTACTACCAAATGAGCGAATTTCCACCCCCCCTGCGGGTTTTGGCAACAGGCCCTTGGCTTTTGCGAATTCCACGGCTGGTGCAATCCGCGATGTGTCGGAGAAATCCGGCCCCAGTTCCTTGCCGGGTGTTCCGGCAATACGCTTTTCAGCCTCGGCAAGCCGCTTTGCTTCAGCTGCCCTGGCTGCAGCGGAAGCCTCGCGAACTGCAGTAATTTCCTGCTCCAACGTCTCGATCAATCTGCTCAGATTACTCGCTTGGGCGGCAAGGCTCGCAGCCTTCGCACCCTGCCGCGCCAGCTCCTGGCGGGCGTCGTTTGTCAACGATTTCTTCTCGGTTAGCAGCAAGGCCAGACGCTCTTCTTCCTCGGCAAGTTCGCGGAGGTCGGAGAATAGGTTAGATCTTTGATTTTCAATATCAATTCCGATCCGTTGAAGTTCGGTTAGCTCGACGAAAAGTACTTCTGTTTCAGCCCGGATTTCGGGAACAACAGCGCCGAGCAATATTGCGGAACGTACGGCCGAAAGCGCGTCGCCCGGTGTCACAAGAATAGCTGGTGGCGGCTTGCGGCCCATGCGCTGAAGGGCTGCCAACACCTCGGATAACAATGCCCTTCGGGTTGAAAGTGAGGCCTTTACGTTATCTTGCTGAACCCGCAATTCCTCCAATCTCTTGCCGGAGCGTTCGACCCGTAGCTCAATGCTTCTTTGTCGGGTCGACGTGTCGATAAGGCTTCGATTTATGCTGGCGCGATCCTTTTCAAGGCGGTCAATTTCGGCGGCAAGTTCGGCTCTTCTGGCCTCAGACAGGCTGATTTGGCTGCGGATAGCAGCAAGTTCTTCACCGGTTTTTTCCCGCTGGGATTCCAGATTTTGAGCATCAGCAATGGCAAACGGCAGACTAAAAAAAGCCCCAATCAGGAGTGTGAAAACCAGTTTTCTGCAGAGATAAAATTGCATTCGCATTCGCTCAACATCACGTTACCGGATGTCCGATTACCAGTTTGAACCGAAAAGCCTGTACTAACTGTAATGATTTCCAGTGAATCAGATGCTGGTTGAAATTGCACTAGAATTTGTTCCGGTAAAGGCGATTAGTAACAGTTGATACCGAATTTACTCAATTTCGATGGTATGGATGGCCTGACAATATCGTGACAACACGATAAAGTTGTTCGGCCAGCATTATTCTCACGATCTGATGTGGCCAGGTCAGTGAGCCGAATCGCAGCTTGAGATTCGCCCTTTCCAGTAAATGTTTTCCGTGGCCATCGGGACCTCCGATCGCAAAGGCAGTTTGCGGCGTTCCGGCCAGTAGTAATTTACGAATATGTTGTGCCAATTCGTTGCTTGTAAGATCCCGGCCGTTTTCATCAAGTGCAATCAGGCTTGCATTGTCCCGGATGCCGGATAACAGATTTTGTGCTTCCTGCTCGCGACGGGCGGTGGCTTTTTCCAGTCGCGATTCATTTAGTTCGTGGAGCGAAAATCCACTAATGCCAACATTGCGACCTGCATTTTTCAACCGACTTGCATACCGGTCGTACAGATCCCGCTCAGGCCCGGCTTTCAGCCTGCCAATGGCGTGGACAGACAGCTGCATCGTTGCTCGAGGCCTAGTGGACTTCCTGCTGGTCAGGCACCAGCCACATCTTTTCGAGGCCGTAGAATTCACGTACTTCCGGCCTGAAAATATGAACGATAACGTCACCTGTATCGATAAGGACCCAATCGCAACCCTGAAGGCCTTCGGTTTTTGGTGTCCCAAAGCCCTTGCTTTTCAGGTCGCGCAACAAATGGTCAGCAATCGCACCGACATGGCGATGGGAACGCCCTGATGCAACGATCATGTGGTCGCCCAATGCTGATTTGCCCTGAATGTTGATGTTTAAAAGATCTTCTGCCTTGGAATCTTCAAGGCTTGCGATCACTGTGTCGAGAATTTCCTTAACCGCATCAGTCGCAGTCTTGGTATCTCTGGCGGTCTTGCCTTTAGCGGCGGACCCGGTCTGCATTGCTGTAGTCAGCGTTTACCCTCGCTATGCAGTTGGTTGATGGGTTTATCACCCGGTATGCAATGACATATACAAACTAGCCATTGCGCTTAAATGTACATCATCTGTACCGAATTCCATAATGCATTGATTCCATGTCAATTCCAAGACGATCATGCGGAATTTGGTTACCGGCTCATTTGTCTGATTTGGGTCGATGAAAGAAGCGAACGTGGTCCATGCAGGAATGTCCAGGCGGGCGGCTTCATTTGTGCCAATCGGGAAACGTCTTCTTCATCCACCCTATACCTTGAAAGTGCTATCGCGGCAGGCGCCGAAAGGTAGGAAAGTGTCGATCCCGGGCGATCAATCACGATAATCGGCATCATATTGGCAATTCTGCGCCAATTCTGCCACTTGTGAAAGCCGGCCAGATTGTCGGCGCCCATCAGCCAGACAAATTTCAACCTCGGTCGGCGTTGTTTCAGGATTGACAGGGTGTGTTCGGTGTAGCGCACGTTGAATCGTGCCTCAAATGCGGTGACCTTGATGTCTGGATGGCGTGCCAGATCATGGCAAAGTCCAAGTCTTTTCCCAAGACTTGCAAGTTCTGAGTGATCCTTCAGCGGGTTTCCCGGGCTCACAATCCACCAGACCTGATCCAATTTGGCGCGTTTAAGTGCCAGTTCGGATATGTGCAGATGCCCTTCATGCGGTGGATTGAATGATCCACCGAGCAAGCCGACCACCATATCAGCTTCGGTATGGGGAATTTTCAGATCATCATCTCGAATGGTATCGGGCGGACTGGTCAATTCAATCCTTCATGGCCGAGTCTGACCATTGCCACGGACCTGGTATTTGAAGCTGGTCAATTGTTCCACGCCGACCGGTCCACGCGCATGCATTTTTCCGGTGGCGATGCCAATTTCGGCGCCCATCCCAAATTCGCCGCCATCGGCAAACTGGGTCGAGGCATTGTGCAGCAAAATGGCTGAATCAATCTCAGAAAAGAAACGCTCAACAGCGGCAGGTTCCTGCGCAATAATCGCTTCGGTGTGGTTTGATGAATATTTTCCAATATGAGCAATAGCACCATCCACGCCATCGACCAGTCTGACCGAAATGACCGGCGCCAGATATTCGGTATACCAATCCTCTTCGGTCGCCGATTCTGCGACGGGTAAGGATTTGACCACCGTCTCATCACCCCGAATCTGGCAACCGTTCTCGACGAGTTCCTTCAATATGGGTCGGAGGTGACTGTCAGCACCTTGCCGGTCAATCAATAAAGTTTCTGCGGCTCCGCATATTCCTGTCCGGCGCATTTTTGAATTTACTGAAATCTCCTTTGCCATTTCCAGATCGGCGCTGGCATCCACATAAACGTGACAAACGCCTTCGAGATGGGCGAAGACCGGGACACGGGCCTCTGACTGGACTCGCTCGACAAGGCCGCGACCGCCGCGCGGCACGATCACATCGATATTGCCATCAAGACCCCGCAACATCTCACCAACAGCGGCCCTATCCGTTGTCGGGACGATCTGGATTGCATCTTTTGGTAAGCTGGCCTTTTCCAGCCCTTCAACCAGGCAAGCGTGGATTGCGCGGGAGGAATTCACAGAATCCGTGCCGCCGCGCAATATCGCCGCGTTACCGGATTTCAGGCACAGGCCGCCGGCATCGGCAGTTACATTCGGCCTGCTTTCGTAGATAATCCCTATCACGCCCAATGGTGTCCTCACCCGCTCGATATGCAGGCCATTGGGCCGGTCCCACTCAGCAGTGACCGTACCGACCGGATCGGGCAGTTCCGCTATTGCCTCCAGGCCATTGGCCATTGCCTTGATACGCTCTTCGGTCAATTTCAGGCGATCAAGAAATGACGCCGCGAGGCCATTTTCCTTACCAGCCTGCATGTCGATCGCATTGGCAGCCAAAATCTCGGAACTGCGCGCGATGATGGATTTAGCCATCTCGCGGAGGGCCAGATTTTTCTTTTCTTCAGGGGCTATCGCCATTACGCGTGCAGCGGCGCGAGCCTTGCGGCCAAGCTCGAGCATGAGCGCTTCAATTTCCTGACGATCTTCAGATAGTGTTTTATCAAGCATGGTCTTTTGCAGTTTTTGTTGCCGTTTCATCGGTCGACTTTGAAGCTGCGGCACGCGGCTTCAACACCATATCATCGCGGTGGATCATCTCGCTTCGGCCACTATAGCCTAATAATTCAGCGATCTGCTCCGACTTGCAACCTAAAATCTTGGTGGCCTCTGCCATGTCGTAGGCAACAATGCCTTGCCCGACCGCAGTACCGTCAACTCGGCTGATCCTTACAATGTCGCCACGGGCGAAATCTCCTTCGACCTTGCGAATACCTGCCGGAAGCAGACTCTTGCCGCTTTCGAGTGCGCGGAAAGCGCCGTCGTCAATGGTCACGATACCAGATGTTTCCATCTGACCGGAAATCCAGCGTTTCCGCGCGGTGACCGGATTGCCATTGGGTGCAAACCAGGTGGCCCGCCCGTCTGCTGCCAGTGCGGCGACAGGATGTTGCTGTTTTCCCGACGTGATCACCATCGCCGTTCCTGCGGAAGTTGCGACCCGGCCAGCCTCGATTTTCGTGACCATGCCGCCGCGTGACAATTCAGTTCCTGCCGCTCCTGCCATGGCTTCAATTTCATGGGTAATGGCAGGAACCTCGGAGATGAATTCGGCCTTCGGATTGGTGGTTGGCGGTTCGGCATAAAGACCATCAACGTCCGAGAGCAGGATAAGCAAGTCGGAACCGACCATGGTCGCAACACGGGAAGCCAGCCTGTCATTGTCGCCATAACGGATTTCGGACGTTGCAACAGTGTCGTTTTCATTGATCACCGGCATTGCGCCCAGGTTGAGAAGCGTGTCGATTGTGGTGCGCGCGTTGAGATAACGGCGCCTGTTCTCGGTGTCGCCAAGTGTCAGCAGAATTTGCCCGGCGGTGATGTTGTGTTCGCCAAGTGCATGTGACCAGGCGCGCGCGAGCGAGATTTGTCCGCATGCTGCTGCTGCCTGGCTTTCTTCGAGTTTCAGGGGTCGCTTGCCCAGGCCCAGCAAGGCCCTGCCCATTGCAATGGCGCCTGATGACACGACCAGAACGTCCTTGCCGTCACTTTTCAAGGCTGCAATGTCGGCACAGATCGAGTTCAACCAGTCTGTCTTCAGTCCATGCGGATTGTCGACAAGAAGGGAAGATCCGATCTTGATGGTAATGCGCTTGAATTTGGCAAGTCTTGTCATAGCGGAGACCAGGCCTTGTTCTCGGCTTCGGCAGCCACCTTTGCCTGTTTATAGTCGGTGATCTCCTTCCAGAGCGCCCGCAAGACGGTGTCCACGCCTTCGCGACTTACTGCGGAGACTTCATAGACTTGTTGGCCGCAAGCTTGTCCCAATTCCGCAGATTTTTCTGCCCGCTCTTCCGCATTAAGCGTATCTACCATGGAAAGGGCGACAATCTCGGCGCGTTCGGCGAGATCTTCGCCATAGGCCTCGATTTCCCGGCGAACGGTATGATAGGCCTGAGCGACATCTTCCTGTGTGCCGGCAACAAGGTGCAGCAATATCCGGGTGCGTTCCACGTGACCCAGGAACCGATCGCCGATGCCCACACCTTTATGCGCTCCCTCAATCAGGCCGGGGATGTCTGCCAAAACGAATTCGTTTCCATCAATGCCAACCACCCCCAGATTGGGGTGCAGGGTGGTGAATGGATAGTCTGCGATTTTCGGTTTGGCAGCGCTGACGCTGGCCAAAAAGGTCGATTTCCCTGCATTTGGCATGCCGATCAGCCCGGCATCTGCGATCAGTTTCAGCCGAAGCCAGACGGAGAGTTCGACACCCGGCTGACCGGGATTGGCATGGCGCGGCGCCTGATTTGTCGCACTCTTGAAATAGGCATTGCCAAAGCCACCATTTCCACCCTTGGCGAGCAGAAAGCGTTGACCGTTTTCAGTCAGATCGGCGATGAGTGTTTCGTCATCTTCTGCATATATCTGGGTGCCCTGGGGAACCCGCAAAACAATATCCTCGCCCTTGGCCCCGTGGCGATTGCGACCCATGCCGTGGGTGCCGGTCTTGGCCTTGAAATGCTGTTGGTAGCGAAAATCGATCAGGGTATTGAGGCCCGGTGTGACCTCAAGCCAGACATCGCCGCCGCGCCCGCCATCTCCACCGTCCGGGCCGCCGAGCGGGATGTATTTCTCCCTGCGGAAAGACACAGCTCCCGCACCACCGTCGCCCGAACGGACATGAACCTTGGCAGAATCGAGAAATTTCATCGCATTCTATTCCAGCTTGGCTGATGACCGAGTTTATCATAGCAAAGATCGGTCATCATCAGGCTCATTCTCCAAAAGCCGCAGCCATCCACGAACTACGGGTCAGTTTGAAGTGTTCCAGCTTGTGCATCTGGCCGAGGACCTTGTTATAGGCCTGGCCGGATTTCCAATACTGGCCGCCGCACTTAACAATGACCGCCCGCGAAGACGGGTTGTCCCGCCGGCAAGACATCATCAATTCGTTGCGATCGGTGACCTTGAAAAAAAGATCAACGAGGGCGCGTGCGGCCTCGGTTGCAAAGCCCTTGTTCCAGAACGGTTCGCCAATCCAGTAGCCAATGAACGGAAATTCGTAGCGATCATTGTCTTCATGAAGACCGCAGCACCCCATGAATACGCCGTCTTCCTTGTTTGTGACCGCGTAAACGCTACCACCCCCGGAGCCGCTTTTCATACGTTCCAGAAATTCCCGTGCATCTGCCGGAAAATAAGGATGCGGCATTGAACCAAGCATGCTGGCAACAGACAGGTTGTTGGCCAACCGCACCATGTCGTCAATGTCGTCTTCGTGTAGGGGGCGCAACAATAGCCGCCTGGTCTCAAATACCGGGCAGCTCATGATCAGACTACCGGCTGAGCCCAGGTCGAAGTCTTGGTCGAATTTTTGCATTGCCATCGGATTACTCCGGTTAAAAAAATGGGGAGTTGGCGTCCCATCTCCCCATTTTCCGGTTTTTCCGGTAAGTGGCTTGGCTGTTGCCTTGCCGGGTCCTTGAGACGCCGGCTTGTTATTTCATCCGGCTTATTTTGCGGCTTCCGCCGGCACCACGTTCACGTAAGTTCGGCCATTTGCCTTTTTTGCAAAGTCCACCTTGCCGTCTGCTGTCGCAAACAAGGTATGGTCCTTGCCCATTCCGACATTATTGCCCGGGTGCCATCTTGTGCCCCGTTGACGGATAATAATGTTTCCGGGAACGACGATTTCGCCACCAAATTTCTTCACGCCGAGGCGTTTGGATTCTGAATCGCGTCCGTTCCGTGACGATCCGCCTGCTTTCTTATGTGCCATAAGAGTCTCTCCTTTTTACTTGGCGGATCAGGACGCCAGTTTCTTTGCCTGATCACGCCAGTCGGAAATTTGTTCTGCGCTGAACGGCATGGCTTCATCAATGCGCTTGATGTCCGCAGCGGTCAGCTTTGCAAGCTGGGCAAATGTGGTTAGCCCCTGCTCGTTCAGCTGCTTCATTGCAACCGGGCCGATGCCCTTGACCTTGGTAAGGTCATCGCCCTTGCCCTTCGGCGCGGCGAAAAGTGTTTTCGCTTCCGATTTGGCAGCCGGTTTTGCGGCTTCCTTCTCCTTGGCCGGCTTTGCCGCCTCGGATTTGGCCTTGGCGGGTTTCGATTCAGCCTTTGGTTCCGGCTTGGCTGCCGGTTTTCCCGCCGATTTTACCTTCGCAGCGGGTTTTTCCGCCGCTGGTGCCTTTGTTTCGGCTTTCGCGGGGGCTTCAGCTTTTGCAGGCGCTGCCTTGGCCGGTTCAGGCTTTTTCTTGGCCGCTTTCTTGGTCGGCTTGGCGCCGTCGGTCAGAATTTCCGAAATCCTGACGGTTGTCAGCCATTGCCTGTGACCCTTCGTGCGGCGCGAGTTTTGGCGGCGCCTTTTCTTGAACGAAATGACCTTGCGGCCGCGTCCCAATTCAACAAGCTCGGCGGTGACCATCGCGCCTTCGACCAGCGGATTTCCGACCGTGGTCTTGTCGCCATTGCCCACCATGAGCACTTGCGAGAATTCGACCATATCGCCGGATTCGCCAGCGATTTTTTCAATTTTCAATATATCATCGGCGGCAACGCGATATTGCTTTCCGCCGGTTTTGATGACTGCGAACATCGTTTTTCCTTTTCAGGTGTTCAGGCCGGATATCAGACTACCTTGGCGGCACGTCCGTTCCGTCTTTTTATCAGCCGGTTTCATTTTGAATGTTTTTTCGCGCGGGCCGAATAGCGTTCCCAGCGCAATAAAACAGTTGGCGCGAACAAAGTCGCGCCTGTCGGTGGTGGAAATACATTGAACACCACCAAAAAGTCAAGCGTTTCTAACTACCAGATTAACGCTGGAGCCGGTTGCCAGGTGTCGCGATATTCAACCGGTCGGCGGCGTATAGGCTGCGACGGCTTTCTGGGCATGGGACATTGCGTCCATTGCTTCAGCACTCGTCATAAGTTTGGTGGTGGCCCCTGCGGAAAATGCACCGCCGGCTGCGACTGCCAAAGCGGTTGCTGCTGCGGTCTTGTCGTCAGGAACTTCGATAATGACGACAATATCTTCGCTTCCAAAGGCAAAAAACATCGAGTGCAATTTGCCGCCCATGGATTCAATCAGATCCTTTGCAGCCTTTTCACGGTCTTGCGGATTTTTGACCATCGCCTGGATCGATTCGACCGAATAGCGCCCCTGAAACATGTAATAAGCCATTATCTTTCCTCCCTGTTTTTGAGGATGATAGATAGGCTAATGCTTGTCGGTCAAATTAATTCGCCAGGAACAGTGGTGTCATATCTGGAAATCAGGTTCGACGTGATCCCGGATCAATCGGCGTAATTCATCGACTTCCAGAAACTTGCCGTTGTCACCGCTGTGATAGTGGAACCCTTCCTTTACCGGCTTGACAGATTTGTCGTCTCTATAGGCATTGGTGAATACATTTCCGGTAGCGGGCAGAATTGCATAGTAGTCACCAAGGTCCACGGTGTTTTGGCTATCGGAGGGAACAATCATCTCCTCGTGGATCTTCTCTCCCGGTCGGATGCCGACCAGCGGGGTCTTGCACTCCGGGCCAATTGCCTGGGCCAGATCCGAAATTCTGTAACTCGGTATTTTTGGCACGATAATCTCACCGCCCAGTGTATTTTCGATCGACCACATCACCATATCAACGGATTGTTTGAGCGTGATGGAAAACCTGGTCATCTCTTCATGGGTGATCGGCAGTTCGCCGGTTTCCCGCATTTTGAGGAAATATGGGATGACAGACCCTCGGCTGCCCATAACGTTGCCGTACCGGACGACCGAAAATCTCAGTGGCCGTTTGCCGACGATGTTGTTTGCCGCGACAAACAGTTTGTCCGAGCAGAGCTTCGTCGCGCCGTAGAGATTTACCGGCGCAGCAGCCTTGTCGGTGGAAAGTGCGATAAGCTTGGTAACATCGGAATCGAGGCAGGCCTCAATCAGATTTTGCGCACCCAGCACATTTGTCTTGATGAATTCGAACGGATTGTATTCGGCGGCAGGTACCTGTTTCAGGGCTGCCGCGTGTACCACGACATCAATGCCCTCCAGGGCACGGCGGAGCCGCTTTTCGTCTCGCATGTCGCCCAGAAAGTATCTTATTCCCGGATATTTCGCGTGGGGAAAACGCTGCGACATCTCAAACTGCTTCAGCTCATCGCGGGAAAAGATTACCAGCCGCCGTATTCCGGGATAGCGGGCAAGAAGTGTCGCGGCAAACTGGCTTCCGAAAGAGCCGGTTCCGCCCGTAATCAATATGGATTTGTCTTCCAGCATGGCTGTGTGAGGTTTCCTGTCTGTGATTGAGCTTTTTTCTATTTTGCCGGGCAGCTTTATCAACGGATTAGCGGTATTGAAAGCCCTGTTTGCGTTGGCGCTGGGCGGAGCGAATACAATTGAAGCGATACGCTGCGTTCAGGATTGGTTTGGGAAGAGTTCGTCGATGCGGCCTGTCGTTCGATAAACAATCAATCCGATCAACTCTTTGACAGTGATTGCGGTTTTGAGGAACTGCTCGGCAGATGAACCGGTCAGATAGGGAAACACCAGTTTGTCAGCGCGAAAGTCGGCAGGAACGGGGATGACATTTACGCTTGCCTTGCGGAAGCAACCAAGTGCGCGCGGCATGTGAAAGGCGGAAGTTACCAAGAGAAAGGGGCCGGTTTCATTTTCGTCAATCATTTCTGCCACATAGGC
>JANQQM010000181.1 GCA_028289365.1 Salaquimonas sp.
CAAGGCGTCGTGGATTTCACGTGTGCGGTTCGTCGTGATGATCACAATTGGCGGTTCTTCGGCCCGAATAGTTCCGAGTTCGGGGATCGTAATCTGAAAATCGGACAGGATTTCCAACAGAAAGGCCTCAAACGCCTCATCGGTGCGATCCAGCTCATCAATCAGCAGCACCGGCGCATTGCCGCTTTCCCCCTGCAATGCCTGCAAAAGCGGTCTGCGAATAAGGAACCGTTCCGAATAAACATCCTTCTGCATGGCTGCGCGGTCATCGACACCGGTCGCTTCCAGCAATCGGATCTCGACCATCTGCGCCGCATAATTCCATTCATAAATGGCAGAAGCGACATCCAGCCCTTCATAGCATTGCAGCCGGATCAGTGGACGGCCCAGCGCGCTCGACAGCACCTTGGCAATTTCCGTCTTGCCAACGCCTGCCTCCCCTTCCAGGAACAGCGGCCGCCCCATCTTCAGACTCAGGAACAAGACCGTCGCCAGCGCACGATCGCTCACATAACCTTCGGAGCTAAGGAGTTCTGCAACACTGTCAATGGAATCCGGAAGCGATGTCCTTTCGATCGAGGCGCTGCCTGACATTATGCTTCCTTTCCGGCCCGTTTCCGAGGGCGATCCATTCACAATTCCCGATAGTCCCGGTCCAGGTAGATCAGCGCTGGTCCAGCGGTGCTGGGAGCACAGGCTACTACCCGGCCAAACACAACATAATGCGTATGCACCGATTGTACATCAATGACTTCGCAATCAAGTGCTGTTCTGGCACCATATAAAATTGGCGCGCCCGTGTTCAGTTCATACCACTTTCCCAGCGCGAACCGGGATTCCATATCCAAATGACCCTCACCGGCAAAAGCCCGTGCCAGATCGATCTGCGACGTACGAAGTGTATTGAGCGAAAAACAGCCATTTTCCTCAAACATCAAATTATCAGTCCGGTTTCGGTTCAGACAGATCAGAACCGTGGGTGGATCATCAGAGACCGAAACCGCGGCAGCTACGGTAAGTCCGCGCCTGCCTGCTGTTCCATTCGTCGCTGCAACACTGACCGCGCCGGCAAAATTGCTCATCGCATCGCGATAGTCTTTCGGCAAAACCGCGCTTCTGGTTTCAGGGCGTTCAAGCAAATCCCGGGGCCTTTATGGTTTGTCCGCTGATATTATTGACATAAATAGGTGTCCGAACCGGCTTTTCAGCACAGAAACCATGAAAATTCAAAAACTTTGCAGATAAACATCTTCGTGCAGGCGCTTGCACACCGTTGCGGTCCAACATAGAATCTTGGAAGGTAGATATTGCTGGATACTCGCTTTTCCAAACAATCGATCTCGACAACGGGACCATGCATTGTCAAAAACACGTTTCGCCGCCTACATAGCGCTAGCCATCAGCCTGCTCCTCAGTTCGCAAGCCAGCGCCACATCTTACAAGATTGGTATTTCCGTACCCCTGTCCGGTAATGCAGCCAACTTGGCACGCCAATTCGTGGCAGGCGCTCGCCTTGCAGTTCGCGCACTCGCCTCTGATGATGAAGTCGAGTTGGTGATCGCAGATGACGGTTGTGATGAAAGCCTTGGTGAACTGGCAGGACAGGATCTCGCCGATGCCCAGGTGTCGATCGTCACCGGCCTGCTGTGCAATGCCGCAGCCCGCGCAGTGGCAAAGGAAATGCAATCTACCGGCATTCCGATAATCGCCGCAGGTGCGCAATCCAATCAACTCATGCGGGACGCAATCAATGAGGAATGGAATCTGTGGAGATTGTCGCCCGGCGATGATTTCGCTGCGAAAGCGAGTTTCGAACTCTTGTCGGAGCGCTGGGACGGAATACCCATCGGCGTAATCGATGACGGCACGATTTACGGACGCACCACGTCAGATGAATTCCGTGCATTGCTCGAGGAAGCAGGCCGACCTGCACAGTTTTCCGATGCCATACGCCCGGCCCAGTCCACACAGGCAGCCTTGATCCGCAGATTGCGCCAATCCGGCGTATCGGCAATCTTTGTCGTTGCAAGTGCGGAGGATACCGCCCTGATCTGGGACAGCGCGAAGGATTTGAAGGAAGGTTTCGAGATGGCCGGCAGCGAAACGCTGGCGCTGCTTCCTTGGCTGGATATCGCAAGCACAACTGCCGACGGGCTTCTTGCCGTCATGCCGCCCCAACCGGAAGAACTTCCTGCATTCAGATCGCTGGAACGGCAACTCAAGAGTTCCAATATCGAACCCGAAGCGCATGTCTTCCAGGGATACGCCGCGATTGAAGTCGCCATGGCAGCGCTTCGGCCAACGCCGGCACAGACCAATGAAGCACTGGAACAAACGGTATTTCGAACCGTGCTCGGCAATGTCGATTTTGATGAGGAACGCCGAAATCGCGTAAACAATTACATTTTGCAGCAATGGCGTGATGGAAAATTCGTTCCGGTACAGACGGAGACGGAATGATACAAACCGGCAAATTGAACCTGATTACAGACGTACAGGGCATCAGCGTCGGCAATGCACATGACTCAAATCTGCGTTCCGGCGTTACGGCAATTTTGTGTGACCAACCCGCGGTCGCATCGATCAAATTGATGGGCGGCGCTCCGGGCACACGCGACACCGAGCTATTGTCACCTGAAAACACCGTGGAAACGATTGATGCAATTGCCCTGTCCGGCGGTTCCGCATTCGGATTGGATGCCGCCTCCGGCGTGCAGGCTGCCTTGCGGGAGCAAGGCAGAGGCCTGCAACTGAGAGGCCAAGTCATACCGATTGTACCGTCCGCAATCCTGTTTGATCTCACCAATGGCGGCGACAAGGATTGGGGCCTATACCCACCCTATCGTGAACTGGGCCACGAAGCCGCCGTGAATGCAGGAGAATCGTTTGATCTCGGTTCAGCAGGTGCCGGATTCGGGTGCGCCGTCAGCGGACTGAAGGGCGGGCTTGGTTCGGCGTCCACGGTTTTTGATAACGGCATAACCGTCGGCGCACTCGCCGCGGTCAATGCGCTCGGCGCTGTGACCATCGGCAAGACACCACATTTCTGGTCGGCACCATTCGAACTGGATAATGAGTTCGGCAGCTTGGGATGGCCCGATGCGATGCCCGCCGATGCAACCGACATAAAACTGAAATTCCGGGACGATTTGGCCCCGGCTACCAACACGGTCATTGGCGTCATTGCCACCGACGCAGTCCTGACAAAGGCTCAGGCTAAACGCGTTTCGATTGCCGCCCATGACGGATATGCACGGGCAATATGGCCGTCGCATACGCCCATGGATGGCGATTTGATCTACACGGTCGCAACCGGTAAAAGCGGTCACCAGCCGGATATTGGGCAGTTGATTGACCTCGGCGCCTATGCTGCTTCAACCATGGCCAGAGCCATCGCGCGGGCAGTTTTTTCCGCAAAGCAACAACCGGGTGATCTGTTCCCAACTTGGCAGGAAAAATTCGGCCGCTGAATTCTGTTTGCTGATCGATATCCTTGGGAATAATCCCATTTGCCCGTCCATGCCGTTGAGTTGATCATTCACCTCTGTTAGACGGCGCCTTAGATTTTCGTCCAATAAGGTCCATCATCATGATACCGCGTTATTCGCGCCCCGAAATGGTTTCCATTTGGTCCCCCGAGACCAAGTTTCGCATCTGGTTCGAGATTGAAGCCCATGCTTGTGACGCATTGGCTGATCTGGGTGTAATACCGAAGGAAGCAGCCAAGACCATTTGGGAAAAGGGCGATGCCGCCCAGTTCGATATTGATCGCATAGACGAGATCGAAGCCGAGACCCGGCACGATGTAATCGCATTCCTGACCCATCTCGCAGAAATTGTCGGCCCCGATGCCCGTTTCGTCCATCAAGGGATGACTTCTTCGGACGTGCTTGATACCTGCCTTAGCGTCCAGCTTGCAAGGGCAAGCGATCTGCTGCTTGCCGATATCGATGCACTCCTGGAAGCGCTTAAGCGCCGGGCATATGAACACAAGGACACGGTCACCATCGGCCGCAGTCACGGCATTCATGCCGAACCAATAACGTTCGGCGTCAAGCTGGCCCAGGCTTATGCTGAGTTTTCCCGCTGCCGCGAGAGACTGGTTGCTGCTCGAAGCGAAATCGCCGTCTGCGCAATCTCCGGCGCGGTTGGCACTTTTGCGAATATCGACCCGGCTGTCGAAACCCATGTTGCGAAAGCGATGGGACTGACGGCCGAACCGGTTTCGACCCAGATCATCCCCCGCGATCGCCATGCCATGTATTTTGCTACCCTCGCCGTCATCGCCTCTTCTATTGAACGGCTGGCGGTTGAAATCCGTCACCTTCAGCGCACGGAAGTTCTCGAGGCAGAGGAATACTTTGCCCCTGGGCAAAAGGGCTCTTCGGCCATGCCGCACAAACGAAATCCGGTGCTGACCGAAAACCTGACCGGTCTCGCCAGAATGGTTCGAGCCTATGCTGCCCCGGCGATGGAAAACGTTGCCCTGTGGCATGAGCGGGATATCTCGCACTCATCGGTCGAGCGCATGATCGGTCCGGATGCAACGATCACCCTGGACTTCGCACTCACCAGAATGACAGGTGTGATTGACAAGCTTCTCGTCTATCCCGAAAACATGGAAGCCAATCTAAACCGATATCGCGGCCTTGTTCATTCGCAGCGTGTCCTGCTCGCTCTGACGCAGGCCGGCGTCAGCCGCGAGGATGCCTATCGCCTGGTCCAGCGCAATGCGATGAAAGTCTGGGAGCATGGCAAGGATTTCATGACGGAACTATTGTCCGACCGCGAAGTCCTAGATGCCCTTAGTGAGGAAGAAATCAAGGAAAAGTTCGACCTTGGCTACCACACCAAACATGTCGACACCATATTCGCACGGGTATTCGAAACGGATTGAAACCGATACCAGGTGAGCGAACACCGTTAGTGCCTTCTTAAGCGAAGATCATGAAAACCACCGACGCCGAAATATTGATTTTGCCGGGCTACAAGAATTCCGGGCCGGAACATTGGCAAAGCCGTTGGGAATCGCGCCTTTCGGCGGCGCGCCGCGTCCAATTGGGCGAATGGAACAAACCTGTCTTCGAGGATTGGCGCGATAACCTGGTCGCTGCCGTAAAGGATGCAAAGAAGCCCGTTATTCTGGTCGGCCATTCGATTGGCGCACAAGTCGCCGTTCAGGCCGCAGATCTGTTTGAGGACAAGGTTGCCGGCGCGCTGTTGGTCGCGCCGCCGGAAGTCGAAAATCCGAACATCCGTCCCCGGCATCTTATGACCTTCGGACCGGCCAGGCGCGATCCGCTCCCCTTCCCTTCAGTAACCATTGCCAGCCGGAATGACCCCTTCTGTTCCATCGAGAAATCGGAGGAAATGGCGGCCGATTGGGGTTCGTTGTTCATGGATGCCGGTGAAAGCGGACACATCAACCATGAAAGTGGTCACGGCCCGTGGCCGGAAGGTCTGATGGTATTTTCCAAGTTCCTGTCGCGTTTATAGCGGCAAGAACAAAAAAACCCGCCAGAAATGGCGGGTTTCCTTTGTAATGTGATGTGCAATCACTCTTCGTTGGCGACCTGCTCCATCGCAGTTGCCATTAGCTCTTCCATCGTGCGCCGGATCTGATGATCGGATTGATCAATATCTGCATCATCGAAATCACTTCTGATTTTCCGGAAAACATCTTCGTCTCCCGGTTCTTCAAAATCCGCGCGGATTACTTCCTTCGCATAGGCTTCCGCATCATCGCCTGATTTGCCGAGCTTTTCTGCTGCCCACAAACCAAGAAGCTTGTTGCGTCTGGCTTCCGCCTTGAAGCGCAAAGCCTCGTCATGCGCAAATTTGCTTTCGAACGCTTTTTCGCGATCTTTGATACCGCTCATAATATGCCTCCTGAACCCCTGGATCTAAATCTATATATAGAGTATCGGCGCTGTGTTTTGAATAGGACGCCCGCATGAAATCCGGCACTGCGTCATCGTGAACGTTCTTTGGTTAATTTCAGTGAAAATCCGCTTAAATTATGGTAGCGCGAGTTGTTTCCATGCGCTGCTTCAAGTAGTGTCCGGCACTTGGGAGCGGTAGAATCGAGCACCTAGTCCACGCCGCATTCCAATTTGCCGCAAGGCAATCTATCAACCCGGCAAAGAACCGGAATTACATCGCAAATCAGCCTGAACAAGGGGCAAATTCCTCAAACAGGGTATGTTCAATGAGCAGACGCCGCCGAATTTACGAGGGCAAGGCCAAAATTCTTTATGAAGGGCCTGAACCAGGTACGCTCGTCCAGTTCTTCAAGGACGATGCAACGGCATTTAACAAGAAAAAACATGAGGTTGTCGAAGGAAAAGGCGTCCTTAACAACCGCATTTCCGAATATATCTTCAACCACATGAACCGGATCGGCATCCCGACCCATTTCATCAAGCGGATCAATATGCGCGAGCAGCTGATTCGCGAAGTTGAGATCATTCCGCTGGAAATCGTGGTTCGCAATATCGCTGCCGGCTCCATGTCGAAGCGCCTGGGCATCCCCGAAGGTGAGGTTCTGCCCCGTTCAATCATTGAATTTTACTACAAGGCCGATGAATTGGACGATCCGATTGTCTCCGAGGAGCACATAACTGCCTTCGGATGGGCAAATCCGCAGGAAATCGACGATTTGATGTCCCTGGCCATCCGGGTAAACGATTTTCTGACCGGCCTTTTCCTTGGCGTGGGTATCCAACTTGTCGACTTCAAGATCGAATGCGGCAGGTTGTGGGAAAACGACCTGATGCGGATTGTCATCGCAGACGAGATCTCACCGGATTCCTGCAGGCTTTGGGATATGGAAACCAATGAGAAACTCGACAAGGATCGGTTCCGGCGCGATATGGGCGGCTTGCTGGAAGCCTATCGCGAGGTAGCCAAGCGGTTCGGACTAATGAATGAAAACGAGCCGCAACGCGGCACCGGACCTGTTCTTGTAAAGTCGGATAAGTGAATTTTTTCAGATAGTTATCAGAATAACCGGATTCTACTTGTTAATGCGGATCAAACAATCATGACAAAGGCACGTATTACAGTCACCTTGAAACAAGGTGTGCTGGATCCACAGGGGAAGGCGATTGAAGGCGGTTTGGCTTCATTGGGCTTTACCGGTGTGGATTCTGTCCGTCAGGGCAAGGTCTTCGATGTCGAACTTCAGACAACCGACCCGAACCAGGCCAAGGCTGAGCTAAACGACATGTGCGCCAAACTCCTCGCCAATACCGTCATCGAAGATTACTCGGTGGAGATCATCTGAATGAAATCCGCCGTCATCCTGTTGCCGGGTCTGAATCGCGATCAGGACATGATTGCTGCCCTGACAAA
Source organism: Salaquimonas sp. (assembly GCA_028289365.1). Lineage (GTDB taxonomy): Bacteria > Pseudomonadota > Alphaproteobacteria > Rhizobiales > Rhizobiaceae > BOKV01. The sequence continues at coordinate 7,354 of JANQQM010000181.1, forward strand.
AATCAGTGGCAAACCGCCGGTCATGATTTGGCAGACCGAGACAGAAATTCCGGATGTGGATCTCATTGTTATTCCAGGCGGATTTTCTTATGGCGATTATCTGCGCTGTGGTGCAATTGGCGCAAGAATGCCGGCATTGCGCGCGCTTGCCGAAAAAGCTGCGAAGGGCGTGCGGGTATTGGGTGTCTGCAACGGGTTCCAGATCTTGCTGGAGACCGGATTGTTGCCGGGCGCACTGATGCGTAATGCTTCGCTCAAATTCGTCTGCAAGGAAATCAGCCTCGAGGTCACAAACGTAGACACGGCCTTTACCCGCGGCTACGAAAAAGGACAGATTATCCGCTGCCCGGTCGCCCATCATGACGGCAATTATTTTGCTGATCCGCAGACACTGGCGGATTTGGAAGACAATGACCGGATCACATTCCGCTACGCTGAGAACACAAATCCGAATGGTTCAATCAACGACATTGCCGGCATCATCAACAAACAGGGAAATGTGATGGGCATGATGCCCCACCCTGAAAACCTGATCGAAGCCGCCCACGGAGGATCAGACGGGCGCGCATTGTTTGAGAGTGCACTTGATATCGCCGTCTGAATACCGGGTGTTCAACGCACCGCTACGACCGCCTCTCCGGGTGTCGTCCGAAGGATCTCAAGATGCTCGCTGACCTTGTTGCAAAGAAAGACCAGATTGGCGTCAAAGGAGACTATTTTCAGGCGGTATACCGCGCCGGTGTCTACTTCAAGCCGTATCTGTTCCGGTCTCGCGCCGAGCTCTTTTACAAGATTGGATACCGTCTGATGGCAGGCCTCAAAGTCTGTAGCCTGGCGCAAAATCAGCTCGCTCTCGGCGAAAGATTTGGTTGGAAAAGTGGAAATTACCAAGAAGACGGCCAACATCGCCGACTTGCAATATTTAAGCATAAGCAAGCTCCCAGCCCATTGAATGACCTCCGACAGCTTGCAGCAAATTGGCAGCACCATCGTCAGCCAGTTTCAAACCACCAGTCCACGCTAACCAGTCGATTTGATTCGTCAACCCAATGGATTCATTCAGCAATTTGGAAAGGGGCTTTTTTCCGTAATTTACGGATGCTGTCACTTTTTTGCATCATCGGAGCCCTCTCGGCTTGCCAAACCGGATTGCCATCGGATGCGCTGACGTTGAAAAGCGAGCAGGATGCGACTGCGGTCATGGTCAAGATTGCAAAGGCAGCGCAGGCCTGCTGGTTCAAATCTAGCGAAATCGCCTTTCGATCCTATCGACTGGCAAATGAAGTCAATTCGCCAGCTGGAAGACCAAGAATATTGCTGGTTCCCAAGAATGATCCTTCCGCATTACCGCTGCTGGTGGTTCAGGCGGAGCAACAAGGTGACACGGCCACTGGAACATTCACCGAAATCCAGGCCTTCGGCCCTATCCTTTCGACATCCAATGGCTCCAGAATCACCAATGATGTCAAACGCTGGTCGGGAGGAAATAATAACTGCCGATGAATTCCCAGCTGCAAATTCAATCCAATGCCGGCTTGGGCCGGAAATCCTCCTTTCAATAAACGACGGAGCGATCCAGGTTCGATGACCATCAAGAACGAGATAGAAATCACCCCGGAACTGATTGACGCCCACGGTCTGAATGAAGAGGAGTATCAACACATACTCGAACTCATCGGGCGTGAACCAAGCTTCACAGAACTCGGCATCTTTTCGGCGATGTGGAACGAGCACTGTTCCTACAAGTCCTCGAAAAAATGGCTGCGTACCTTGCCGGTGACCGGCCCGAGGGTCATTGAAGGACCGGGGGAGAATGCAGGCGTCGTTGATATCGGCGATGGCTGGTGCGTGGTTTTCAAGATGGAAAGCCATAACCACCCGTCCTACATCGAGCCTTACCAGGGTGCAGCGACAGGCGTCGGCGGCATTCTGCGCGATGTATTCACCATGGGCGCAAGACCCATAGCCTCAATGAACGCACTGCGGTTTGGCGAACCCGACCATCCGAAGACCCGCCATCTGGTGTCCGGTGTCGTCTCCGGCATCGGTGGATATGGAAACGCCTTCGGTGTTCCGACCGTTGGCGGCGAAGTCAATTTCCATGCCCGCTATAACGGAAACATTCTGGTCAATGCCTTTGCGGCCGGCATCGCACGGACCGACCGGATATTTCTTTCCAAAGCTGAAGGCGTGGGCCTTCCCGTCGTCTATCTGGGCGCGAAAACCGGTCGCGACGGAGTCGGCGGTGCGACCATGGCATCTGCCGAATTCGACGATTCCATCGAGGAAAAACGTCCCACGGTCCAGGTCGGTGATCCATTTACGGAAAAATGCCTGCTGGAAGCCTGCCTGGAACTGATGGACACCGGTGCGGTGATCGCCATTCAGGACATGGGTGCTGCTGGATTGACCTGTTCCGCGGTCGAAATGGGTGCCAAGGGAGATCTGGGCATCGAACTGGATCTGGACAAGGTGCCTGTGCGCGAGGTTGCAATGACCGCCTACGAGATGATGCTTTCCGAAAGCCAGGAACGCATGCTGATGGTGCTGCGGCCGGAGAAGGAAGCAGAAGCATCCGCCATCTTCACGAAATGGGGGCTGGACTTTGCGGTGGTCGGTCGAACAACCGATGACCAACGTTTCCGCGTCCTGCATCAGGGCGATGAGGTCGCCAACCTGCCAATCAAGAAGTTGGGGGATGATGCCCCGGAATATGATCGCCCCTATATCGAGCCGGCACCGCAGCGCGAATTGGACCCGGCTTCGATATCTCCGCCTGATGACTATAACGAGGTATTACTGAAACTCGTCGGTTCGGCGGATCTGTCCGCCCGGCGCTGGGTCTGGGAACAATATGATACGCTGATACAAGCCAATACGCTTCAAATACCAGGTGGCGATGCCGGGGTCGTTCGGATCGAACAGACCAGCAAGGCGCTTGCCTTTACCAGCGATGTCACGCCCCGCTATTGCGAGGCTGACCCGTTTGAAGGCGGGAAACAGGCAGTCGCCGAATGCTACCGAAATCTGTGTGCTGTCGGTTCTGAACCACTGGCCACAACCGACAATCTGAATTTTGGTAATCCCGAACGCCCGAAAATCATGGGACAACTGGTATTCGCGATCAAGGGCATCGGAGCGGCTTGCGAGGCGCTCAACATGCCGATCGTATCCGGCAATGTCTCACTCTATAATGAGACCAATGGTGAGGCGATCCTGCCGACACCGACAATCGCGGCAGTCGGATTGATCGAAAAGGATGCAACATCCGCCAGTGTTAAAGGCGCGGAAGACGGCGATTTAATCTATATTGTGGGCGAGACCGCAGGGCATCTGGGACAGTCGATCTATCTTAGGGAATGCCATGGTCTGGAAGATGGCTCGCCTCCGCCGGTCGATCTGGCGGCGGAATTCAAAAACGGTGAATTTGTGCGCAAGATGATTGCCACGGAAAAAGTCAGCGCCTGCCATGACCTTTCAGACGGCGGATTTGCTGTTGCGGCTGCAGAATTCTGCATGGCAAACCGGCTTGGCGCGAAAATTGGTCAAGAATTTGCCGCCTCCGTAAACCACGCGACCCTTTTCGGCGAGGACCAGGCGCGCTATCTATTGTCAGTGAAGGCCGAAAATGCTCCCGAAATCGAGAAATCAGCGGATCAAGCTTCCGTGGCGCTGACCAAGATTGGATCCTT
>JANQQM010000182.1 GCA_028289365.1 Salaquimonas sp.
TCCTATCACATGACGCCGGGTGGCTTCATGCTGGATGAAGGCGCAAGGGCGCTGGGCGCCAATGTCTTCCCCGCCGGAACAGGGAATACCGAACAGCAGGTTTCTTCGGCGGCCATAATCAGACCCGATGCCTATGCCGGAACACCGGACTATCTCAAGGTGCTCCTCGACAAGTCGGAAGAAACGGGATGCGATCTCTCGTCGATCAGGAAGGCACTGGTATCAGGTGGCGCACTCTTTCCTGCCATGCGAGAGGAATATCGAGAGCGGGGCGTCTCCGTCATGCAGGCCTATGCCACCGCTGAATTGGGCGCGATCGCCTACGAGACGGCAAGTGACGGCCTGCTATTGCCCGGCATGGTCTGCAACGAAAATCTCATCATCGAGATTGTTCGGCCCGGCACGTGTGATCCTGTGCCGGCGGGCGAGGTAGGGGAGCTTGTCGTCACTTCATTCAATCCGGCCTATCCGTTTGTTCGTCTGGGTACGGGCGATCTGTCGGCGGTGCTTGACGAGCCTTCGCCTTGTGGAAGAACCAATATGCGCATCCAGGGTTGGATGGGCCGTGCCGATCAGCGAACCAAGGTCAAGGGCATGTTTGTCGACCCGGTGCAGATTGAGGAGATAAAAAAGGCGACACCGTCAATTGCCGCTGCGCGACTGGTGGTATTTCGTGAAGGAGATCGCGACGCCATGAAATTGCAGGTCGTCACCAGGAACGAACAGAATCCCGATCTGCAACAACTCGCTAAGACATTGGCAAAGATCACCAAGCTTAAGGGTTCAGTGGAACAGGTCACTGACCTGCCAAATGACGGCAAGGTCATTGATGATTGCCGGGACTATTCCAGCTGAGCGGAGATTTCTTCAAGCTGGGACTTGGCAATATCGCCGCCTTCCACGACCGTTTCCATGACACTGAAACTGCTGGTACTGCTGACGCCCGGAAGTTCACCGATCTGGTCTCCCAGCACCTTCCTGTAATGCGTCATGTCGCGCGCCCTGACTTTCAAGAGATAGTCATAACCGCCGGCAATCATGTGGGCAGATTCGACTTCCTGGATCATTGATACCGCCTCGTTGAACCGGTCCAGCACATCGGTCGTGGTGCGTTCCAGCGTAACCTGTACAAAGACCAGGCAGGACAGCCCCACCTTTTCGGGTACCAACATCGCCCGGTAGCCGGAAATGTAACCTTCACGCTCCAGCCTGCGCACCCGCTCGGTACAGGGGGTCTTCGACAGATGCACCTTCTCGGCAAGCTCCGTCACGGTAATGCGCCCATTATCCTGCAATGCAGCGAGCATCTTGATATCGATTGGATCGAGGTCAGACACGTCTTTATCCCATTTGGTAGTGAAAAATCCTGAAAATCATAACAAAAATAGTGAAAAAGCCAAGTAAAATTATGATAACAAGGTGATTAGTAACTATCTCCAATGGGTGCTTGGATGACCGACAAGCTGAGAAAAGAGATCAGACGATTGACCATGCTGCCGGAGGCCGACTGCATGCCGGCACTGCTCGAACTGCTGGCATTATCGCCCGAGGATAGGGCGTCGATATCGGCCGATGCGGCAGCCCTCGTTCTCGATATCCGGGCAGAAGGCAATTCCGGACTGATCGAAAAATTCCTGGCAGAATATGGATTGAACACGGATGAAGGCGTGGCGCTCATGTGCCTGGCGGAGGCCTATCTGCGAACGCCGGATGCAGAAACGCTCGATGCGTTGATTTCCGACAAGATTGGCGAGGGCGACTGGGCACGTCATCTGGGCCGGGCAGAATCCTCATTGGTCAATGCCTCGACCTGGGCCTTGATGTTGACGGGAAAGGTATTTCGCACCATCCCCGCCAGGGCAGATGATCTGGCCAGCATCATGCATTCGACGGTTAGAAAACTGGGTGAGCCGGTTGCGCGAACCGCAGTCGGTGAAGCGATGCGCCTGATGGGCCGTCAATTCGTGCTTGGAAGAAGCATTACCGAAGCGCTTGAGAACAGTTCGACCGATCGCGAAGACGGCTATCTGCATTCCTTTGACATGCTGGGCGAGGCGGCGCGCACGGCGCGCGATGCGGCCCGTTACTTTGCCGCTTATGCAAACGCAATCACCGCAATCGGAGCCCAGGCAAACGCTTCCAACGTTCATCTAAACCCGGGAATTTCCGTAAAGCTTTCGGCCCTGCATCCCAGATATGAGACCGTCAATCATCAGCGGATCATGCAGGAACTGGTACCCCGGATCGCCGAACTGGCCCGCATGGCCAAACCATTGAACATTCCCCTGGCAATTGATGCCGAGGAAGCAGACAGGCTCGATATCTCGCTCGACATCATTGAAGGCCTGATGACGGATGAGACCCTGGCCGGTTGGGACGGGCTCGGGATTGTCGTGCAGGCCTATTCCCGTCGTGCGCCTGCAGTGCTCGATTGGTTGTATGCCACAGCAAGAAAAACTCAGCGGAAAATTTCAGTCAGGCTGGTCAAGGGCGCCTATTGGGACAGCGAGATCAAGAACGCGCAAGTGCTCGGACAGGCGGGCTATCCCGTCTTTACCCGCAAGGATTCCACCGATGTTTCCTATCTCGCCTGCGCTCGCAAATTGCTCGCAATGAACGATCATATCTATCCGCAGTTTGCCACGCATAACGCCCATTCGGTTGCGGCGATTAATCAAATGGCGACGCACGCTAACGAATTCGAATTTCAGCGGCTGCATGGCATGGGCGAAGCGCTGCATGAAATCGCGCGCAGCAAGGATAGCCGCCGCCGGCGGATCTATGCGCCGGTTGGTGTGCACAAGGACCTGCTCGCCTATCTCGTCCGCAGATTGCTGGAAAATGGCGCCAATTCATCCTTTGTCCATCAGATCCTCGACAAGGCGATTCCCCCCGAACAAATCGCCGAAGACCCGGTGGCCGCAGTTCTATCCGCTGACCCTCTGCCGCATCCGGCTATTCCCCTTCCCAGAGACATGTTCGGCGACAGGCGCAGGAACAGCATCGGTTGGAATCTGAATGACCCCGCACAGCTATCCGATCTGGATACGGAGATGGGGCATTTTGCAAAGACCGGTTGGGGCGATGAAAAAGGGCGGGAAGTCCGAAACCCGGCAATCCCGTCTGATAAGGTCGGCACCATCAAGGATGCTGACGTCGATGAAGCGCGTGAAGTAATATCACGCTGTGTGAAGGCGGCCCCTGCCTGGTCTGACACACCGGCGACCGACCGCGCCGCAATCTTGGAAAAAGTCGCCGATCTATATGAGGCCAATGCAGCGGAGCTGATGGCAATAACCGTTCGCGAAGCCGGCAAGACCCGCCTTGATGCAATCGCCGAAATACGCGAAGCCGTCGATTTCCTCCGTTACTATGCCGCCGAGGGACGTGCCCGGCTGGACAGCGCGTCAGGTGTTGGAGCCGTTCTGTGTATCTCTCCCTGGAACTTTCCGCTGGCGATATTCACGGGACAGATTGCCGGAGCCTTGATTGCGGGAAACAGTGTAATTGCAAAACCGGCCGAACAGACGCCATTAATCTCGAAGCGTGCTGTTTCTCTTTTTGCCGAAGCAGGCCTGCCTGACGGCGTTCTCGAACTAGTCCAGGGCGACGGTGCAGAAATCGGGCCTGTGCTTACCGGCGATCCGCAAATAAGCGGCGTGGCATTTACTGGATCGACCGAGACCGCGCGATTGATCGAGATGTCTATGGCCAGAGATGGCAATCCCGATGCACCGCTGATCGCCGAGACCGGCGGCCTGAACGCGATGATCGTCGATTCCACCGCTCTGGCAGAACAGGCTGTCAGGGATATTGTGGCGTCAGCTTTCCAAAGCGCCGGACAAAGATGCTCAGCCCTGCGCATCCTTTTCGTGCAGAAGGACATTGCACCGCATCTGCTGGAAATGCTGGAGGGCGCCGCGCATGAACTTTGTATAGGCGACCCTTGGCACCCGGCGACCGATGTCGGTCCGGTTATCGATGAGGATGCCCGGAAGACAATTCTGGACCATTGCGTGAAACTGGAATCCGAGGGCAGGCTGCTGTTCCGCCTGGATATCCCGAAGGAAGTCTCCGACGGAAACTTCGTGCCACCTGCCGCCTTCCGCCTGGAGAAAATGTCCCAGCTCAAGCGGGAGATATTCGGACCGGTTCTACATGTGGTCGAATATGAGGCTGATGATCTTGATCAAGTCATGCAGTCGATCAATGCTGCCGGATATGGGTTGACCCTGGGCATTCACAGCCGGATTGATACCCGGGTTGACCATCTTTGCGCGCGTGCCGAGATCGGGAATATCTATGTCAACCGCAACCAGATCGGTGCGGTAGTCGGCGTCCAGCCCTTTGGCGGCGAAGGGCTTTCCGGCACGGGGCCAAAGGCGGGTGGGCCGCACTACCTCACAAGATTTGCCAAGTGGCAGGAGCGGCCGGAGCTGCCTTCCCCAATCCCGGAATTGTTGCGGGGGCCGACCGGAGAGCGCAATTCCTACGCCTTGCATCCGCGCGGCGTTATTGTCTGTCTCGGACCCGGCGAGGCCGCTCAGGAGGAGCAGGCGTCGTTAGTTGCCTCCGTCGGTAATAAGTCCATGAAGGCTTCACCCGGCTCTGATGAATTCGACGCAGCCTTAGCCAGGGACGAGATTGATGCGGTCCTGATCAATGGCCCAATGCCTCGAGAATGGCGCCAACTCCTGGCGGAGAAACCCGGCAGAAGGGTGCCGTTAATTCAAGCTAATAGCGATCTGTCGATGCTGTTTGCTGAACGAAGCATTTGCGAAGACACCACAGCCTCCGGCGGAAATGCCACCCTGCTGTCATCGGTATCCTGATATTTTCGTGGTCAAAAGCAACTAACACTCGGGAATGTTTACCGGAACATTGACCGCAAGACCGCCCTGGCTGGTCTCCTTGTAGCGCTCGTTCATGTCGACGCCGGTCTGGCGCATGGTCTCGATACAGGTGTCTAGCGTCACGACATGTTCGCCATCGCCCTTTAATGCCAGGGATGCCGCGGTGACGGCCTTGACCGCGCCCAGCGCATTGCGCTCGATGCAGGGGACTTGCACCAGCCCGGCGACGGGATCGCAGGTCATGCCAAGATGATGTTCCAGGGCAATTTCGGCAGCATTTTCTACCTGGCTCGGTGTCCCGCCCATCACGGCAGCCAATCCGGCCGCTGCCATCGCCGACGCCGACCCGACTTCACCCTGGCAGCCCACTTCTGCACCCGAAATCGAGGCGTTGTGCTTGATGATCCCGCCAATCGCCGCAGCCGTCAGCAGGAATTCCCGGATCCCGTTCTCATCGGCATCATCATGAAACGCCAGATAGTATTTCAACACTGCGGGCACGACACCTGCCGCCCCATTGGTTGGTGAGGTAACGACACGCCCGCCGGCAGCATTTTCCTCATTGACCGCCATGGCGTAGACGGCCAGCCAGTCATTGGCGAGCAAGGGGTTGCTCCGGTTCTGTTTCCATTCTTCCTGCAACTGGTCATGCATCGACCGGGCTCGCCGTCTGACATTCAATCCGCCCGGCATGACGCCATCCTGCGAAATGCCGCGATTGATACAGCCATCCATCGCCTTCCAGATTTCATCAAGTTTTCGGTCAAGCGCCTCGGCACCCCCATGGCTCTCTTCATTCTTGCGCTTCATTGCCGCGATCGACAGATTGGAATTTTCTGCCAGCGCCAGCATTTCCTCGGCATTGGTAAAGGGAAACGGAACATTGGTCTCCTGTTTCGACACCGCGCCGTTTTTAAGATCCTCCAACTCCTTCTCGTCAACGACAAAGCCACCGCCAATGGAGAAGTAATGACGTTTCAACAACAGTCGCTGCATATTGTCATAGGCGCAGAACTGCATTCCGTTGGCATGACCGGGAAGCGGTGTCTTGCGATCCAGCAACAGATCGGTTTCAGGATTGAACCGGTAACCGCCATGTCCGGTCGGTTCGGTCCGTTTCGTCGTCCTTATTTTCTCGACAATCTCGTCCATCTGGTCTGGATCGACAGTCTCAGGTGTTTCGCCAGCAAGACCAAGGATGATGGCCCGGTCGGACGCATGACCTATGCCCGTATAGGCAAGCGAGCCATGCAGCGAGACAGTTAACCGGTCTGGCATTGCATCCGCCGGGCGCGGCCAGTCCCCATTGAGGATTTCATCCAGAAAACGCGTGGCAGCCACCATCGGCCCCATCGTATGCGAGGATGACGGCCCGATGCCGATTTTGAATATGTCGAATACCGAAAGAAACACGGCTGCAATCTCCCACGGCGGAATTTATCTTGCAAACTGCAATATTTCTGTCTGAAACCGACTTCCACCATTCGTTCCGGGACACAAACCTGCAGTTTTCAGGATCGTTTGGCTTCCTGAATATAGAGGTCACGCAGCCGCGATGTTACAGCGCCGGGATTCCCGTTACCAATCAGCTGATCGTCGATCTTGACCACAGGCATCACAAAGGCAGAAGCGCTGGTTACAAACGCTTCGTCGGCCAGTTTGGCTTCATCAATACTGAAGGCGCGTTCTTCGAATACGATGCCTTCCTCCTGCGCGAGGCGTAAGACCGCGCGACGTGTAATTCCGTGCAGGATATCGCTCGACAGATGCCGGGTAATCAGTTTTCCGCCCTTGATGATCCAGGCATTATTGGAAGTGCCTTCGGTAACCATCCCGTCTTCGATCAGCCAGGCGTCGTCTGCTCCGGCATCCGTCGCCATCTGCTTGGCGAGCGAGGGTGCCAGTAATTGTACGGTCTTGATATCTCTCCGGCGCCAGCGAATGTCATCCACGGTGATCACCGTCATGCCCTTTTGGGCCGCCGGGTTGTCCAATAGCTGTTTTACCTGGGTAAACATTACAAGAGACGGTTCCGGGTTCTCAGGATGCCCAAAATCCCGGTCAGCAGCACCCCTGGTGACCTGCAAATACAAAATGCCTTCCTCCAGGCGATTCCGCGAGAGCATTTCCAGTTGGATGGCTTCTATCTCCTCGACCGTCATGGGAAAGTCGATCTTCAGCTCCGCCAGCGAGCGTTGCAGCCTCTTTAAATGGGCGGAATTGTCGACCAGTCTTCCGTGGATCACCGATGACACCTCATACACCCCATCGGCAAACAGAAAGCCGCGATCAAACACAGACACTTTGGCATCAGCCTCAGCCAGATAATGACCGTTTACATAGACGATACGGCTCATTGGGCTTCGACCTCCCAGTAAATGTCGAACATCGGATCAAACACTGTAACAGGACCCTCGCCGGTCATGACACTGGAAGGATAATCCACTGGTTGCTCGTGACGCACCAGGGTAATTTTGTCGTCATTTCGCGGAAGCTTGTACCAATCTGCCCCAAATTGCGAAGTAAATCCTTCCAAAGCTTCAAGCCGGTCTTCTTCCTCGAAAACATGCGCCAGACACGGCATCGCATTGAGCGCGGTAAAACAGCCGGCGCAACCGCAAGCCATTTCCTTGTTGGCGTCAGTATGCGGCGCAGAATCGGTGCCGAGGAAAAACCGCTCGTCGCCCGAAACCGCCGCGGCCCTCAAAGCCAGGCGGTGGGATTCACGCTTGGCGACGGGCAGGCAGTAGTAATGCGGCTTGATACCGCCTACCAGTATGGCGTTGCGGTTAATAATCAGGTGGTGAACAGTCAGCGTTGCGGCGAGATTTTGTTTTGACGATTTCACGTAATCGATACCATCGCTGGTGGTGACATGCTCCATCACGATTTTCAGTTCCGGTAATTCGGCGCGCAGTGGGTCGAGAACCTTGTCTATGAACACCTTTTCCCGGTCGAATATGTCAACATCGGCGTCGGTTACCTCACCATGCACGCAGAGCGGCATGCCAACTTCCGCCATGGCTTCCAGGACCGGCATGACCTGCAAGATGTCGCGAACACCATTGTGGCTGTTGGTCGTGGCACCGGCAGGATAGAGCTTAACCGCTTTAACAATTCCGTCACGATATGCCTGTGCAACGGCTTGCGGTTCACTGTCCTCGGTCAGGTACAGCGTCATCTGTGGCTGGAAACCCGTCTCCGACGGCAGCGCTGCCATGATCCGCTGCCGATAGGCATTGGCATCTTCACCGGTCACGACCGGCGGCACCAGATTTGGCATGATGATCGCACGGCTGAAATAGGCCGCAGTGTAGCCGGCGACAGCCTTGAGCATATCGCCGTCACGCAAATGCAAATGCCAATCATCCGGCTTGGTTATGGTGATGCGCTTAGTCAAAAATCCTGATCCTGGATTCGGGATATGGTCCGAAACCTTCTAGAACAGGCTCTTGCCAGATGGAAGCCCGGTCAGGCGCTTCCAAACAACAGATTGGCAACCAGCTTGTCGCGCCCATAGACATCCTTGAAATTCTGGACCTTGCCGGCCTCGTCTACCCACAAGGTGAAATAGCTCAGGTGAACCGGGATCTCCTTGCGGAATTTCACCGCGGTAGTCTTTTCCGAATCGACGACTGCCTGCAATTTTGGTGCGGCCGGGTTCTTGTCCAATTGGTACAGGAGATTGGCAAACTCCATCGGTTTTTCGACCCGGATGCAACCATGCGACAAGGCCCGGTTTGGGCCGGAAAACAGGTCCCGGTTGGCTGTATCGTGCAGATAGACATTGAACTTGTTGGGAAACAGGAACTTGACCACGCCCAGCGCATTGTCCGGTCCGGGCGGCTGGACAATCTTGTAGGGGAATTTCTTGCCATTGACCGATTCCCAGTCGATCTGGGCTGCATTCATCTTGGGCGCATCGGGCTCCCAGCTCGCGTAAAGATCATATCCGCGCTTTTCCAGATAGCCCGGGTCCCGGCGCAGCTTGGGAAGAATTTCATTGCCGGCAATATTCCGCGAGATTGTCCAGGTCGGATTGAATTGCGAATGGTTGATAGCCGACGAGAACATCGGCGTCTTGTGATACTCGCTGCCGACAATCACCCGCCTCGTATCGACCGTCTTGCCATTTGAACGGGTATGCATCTTGAAGGCAGCGACATTGACCAGAATATGGTTTTTGCCCAGATTGGACGGAACCCAGCGCCAGCGTTCCATATTGACAATTATCTTTTGCCGTGCAGCCGGATCGGTCGTGTTGGCAAGCAGTTTTCTCAGCGCCTGATATTGCCGGTGGGAAGGACGCAGTTTTGCGGCAACCTTGGCAGGCCCGCTCTTGTTCATCTCGCTGAGAAGCGCGGTATTGTCGATCTTCTTGCGGGCAATCACGATATCCGGTTCTGAGACCGCAGGCGTCGTGCGTCCGCTGTGCAGATCACGAATGTATCGAACTGCCGCATCCGACAGGTACAATTCAGCAGCCACCAGATTTTCACCGGTCAACTGATCGGCATTGGCTGGCCAGTTGGAAAGATAGTCAGAAGGTTCCAGCCCATCGGATCCCGATTGGATGAGCAGGTTTACCAGTTCCACGCCTTTCGGCGTCAGACCCTTTCGTGCAGTCCAGATGCCGTTGAACAGACGTCGTTTGTAAAACGGTGCAATCGGTTCGACATTGATCACCGTACCCTGCCATTTGATCGCCTGGTGAGCGATAAAGGGCGCAACATTTGCAGCCTGGCTCGCTGTGGCGGTAGCAAATGCAATTCCGGTGAAAATCAGGATACGGACAAGCGCCGAGACGCGGTTACTGCAACTGCTCATGATTGTCCTCTTTTGGAGTGAGATGACATTCGGGCGTTTTTATTTACAGCAATCCTTGCAGGAAGAAAGGCTGGAACAAGCTTTCAGATGATGGAATTTCTGAAATCTTCGTGACCGAATAATGAAGGTCTGCCTCGATTGTATTTTGGCAGTTCCGTTATCGATCATTGACGCGGTGTCGGTGCTGGAAATTGAGCTATCAGAAATTGTTATCAAATGATTCTGGTCAGCTATTCCTTCATTTGGCAAGATAACAAAAAATGCGTAACTTTTACGAATTTCTATTATTATTTAAATGTTTCATTATGACTAGGGGTATAGAGGATTTATAATAACAGGAGTTATAATAATGGAAATTAATTCTATTGGTAATAATATCAACACAAATGATAGTTTAAAACATTATCATCAACATGATGATTTAAAAAATATTATAAACAACATAAATAATGATGATAATGCGCGAGCAAATAAATCTGTACAGCCAGGTGATAAAGTTATCATTGATGATGGTTATCAGTATCAGTCGGTGCTTAATAAAACTGTCAGATTTCCTGAATATTATGTAAAAGTAGATAGCGTCGCCCAAATACGTGCGGAAATGCTATTCGGTTATCCTCAAGCATTCAATTCGGCACAATCTCGTTGGAATTATTCTGCTCTTTTGAAGCAAGGTGTCATTAACAAGGGCGACGATTCTGCAACCGTGCGCGAGAAACTGGAGCCTCATAAGACCGGAGACTATGATTTGATACTTGGAGCGTTGTCGAAGGTTTGGTTTGCGCGGGGTGCATTCGTGGATAGCGCAACTGGCGAGCCATATACAGGATTAAGGGGAACAGTTGCGCCAGTATTGCCGAATACGGTTTTTCTTAATACGAACGTTCGTACGCCTACATTCACCGTGTACCACGAACTGACGCATGTGTTGCAACTAAATGGCGTTGTGGAATATGTGCCCAAAGCACGCGAAGACAGGGATTACTATATCGCGGACGAATTTGCTGAGGGAAAGCTCTTATTCCACGAATTGGGACCTGAGCAACAAGCTCAAGTTGTCGCGGCATACGCGACTGGAAGGCATTGGTCGACACTCATAGGATAATATTGGGTTGGCGCCATCTGGCAGTACTGCTGTTCCTTCGTTGCGGCTGCATATAATGAAGGCTGTTTTATTAGAAACGAGTTTTATGCTCCCTGTTGTATTTGTTCAAATAGTTAGGCGCCAAACCACACCAAACTTCAACGACAAATTTTGCCTGATGGTATTTATTCCTTTTTGGATTACCCTTAGAGTTTTGCTGAGTTGAAATTAGTGTTCCGGCCAGGATATGTGCAGATGAACATGGACCAAATGGGTTCTCCGCGCGCGCCTCAATTGTTCATGTCCACTACGGAACTGAGCAGATATGTCCAGAAAGTGTTTCCGCAAGCGGAGAGTTACGGTTGGAGCGTGCGGGACCTTGCGCCGGGAAACATTACGGTTGTTATGAACGCTGGAGACGATCACCTGCGTCCAGGCGGCACGGTATCCGGCCCGACCATGTTTGCTCTGGCAGACATAACCGCCTATCTGCTGGTGCTGGCACATATCGGAGAGGTGGCGCTTGCGGTGACCACCAATCTGTCGATCAATTTCCTGTCCAAGCCGAAGCCTGGTGCATTGATTGGCCAGGGTCGATTGTTGAAACTTGGCAAGCGCCTTGCTGTCTGCGAGATCCATATTCTTTCCGCCGGAAGCGAGACCGTGATCGCCCAGGCCACGGCAACTTATTCGATCCCACCTGACCGACCGGCCGGAATGGACAATTGATGTCGGATCACAATCTTCAGGTACACCATCTAAGCCGTGAGGCATTTGCGCCCTTTGGCGATGTGATCACCACGGACGGTGCGGAAAGCCTGATCATCAACAATGGAACGACCACACGATTTCACGATCTTGCAAAGGTGAAGACCGAGGGAGATGATTCCAGGATCCTGATCAACATCTTTCGCGGTGAGCCCTTCGAATTCCCGGTCTCGATTTCGATGATGGAACGCCACCCGCTTGGCAGCCAGGCCTTTATTCCCTTGCATGGTTGGCCGTGGCTTGCAGTTGTGTCAGAGGATGACAATGGTACGCCGGCGCGGCCCATCGCTTTTCTGGTGACTCCGGACAAGAGCGGCTATATCGGCGTCAATTATCACCCAAATATCTGGCATCATCCGCTGATCTCACTCCAGGCGCAGTCTGACTTTCTTGTAGTCGATCGCGGCGGCGAGGGTAATAATCTCGAAGAATATTTCTTCGACGAACCCTATTTGATTTCGCCTGTGGCCGCTGTGTGAATCGCCGCCAGAATTTCCGCCATGGTCAGTGCCGCGATGATCTCTGGGCGCTTGTCCCTGACCTGATTGCCGCCGATCGGACAGACAAGCTTGTCGGCAAGCGATCTTTGATACCCATTATCTTCAAGCCAGTTGCAAAACACCGCTCGTTTTGTCGCGGAGCCGATCATGCCGCAATAGCTTGCATTTGCCCGGCTGAGCGCTTCCGCGGTTATCAGGAAATCGAGCGAATGCTCATGCGTCATGGTCACATAGGCGCTGCCGGGCTTTGCATCCCGGACGATTTCTTCCGGTAATGCGACCTGTTTGGCTGAGATTGCCTTATCAAGGTCGGCAATCGCATCGGCCCGCGTATCGATCAGCATGGAGTTTACCGGCACATGAACCATCAACTTGGCAAGCGCGGTCCCGGTATGCCCGGCACCAAAGATATAGACTTCCGGTAGATCGCGCTGTTCCTGAACGGCAATTGCTTCAATTTCTGAAATAAGATCCGCATTTGCGCGCTGGAAATTCAGGACGACCTGACCGCCGCAGCATTGCCCGATCTCCGGCCCAAGCGGAATTTTCCTCTCGGAACGCTCGGTTCCTTCGGCAAGCATTTTACGCGCATGCTCCATTGCCAGCCATTCAAGTTGCCCACCGCCGATCGTTCCCGAAATCGCGTCTTCGGTCACCCCCATGACCGTTCCCTTTTCGCGGGGCGCTGAACCTTTGGTCTTTTCGATGGTAACCAGAATGACAGGCTTACCGGAGGCAAACCAGCCAAGGATTTTCTCAAAAGACGGATAAGTGATTGTCAAATCGGGCTTCTTTTCGTGTAAATTGGTGATTCCTGACGCTATTTACTGTGCCAACATGCTCATGATTTCGTCAAATTCTGTCTGCAGGGCTCGCAAACTGTCCAGCAAACACTTCTCCAAGCATGACTGGAAACGCCTGATGAAAAACCTGTTTCGAACGTTTTTGTTCATGGCTGTGTTAGCAGCGTCGTTCCACACACAACATGTGGCCGCACAACAGGTAAACAAGCAGAAGGTGGAAGCCCAGTTTCGTCAATGGCTGCAAACCGATCTCTATCCCAAGGCAGCAGCCAACGGCGTTTCCCGGCAGAGTTTCAACAAGGCGCTGTCTGGTGTGAAGATCAACTGGAAGCTGCCTGATCTGGTGCCACCGGGAAGCTCTGCAAACAAGCCCAGAAAGCAAACCCAGGCGGAGTTTCGCGCGCCATCGCGATATTTTGCCAGGAATACCGTCGATGGTGTTGTTTCCGGCGGAAAGACACGGCTTGCGCGACACAAACAACTTCTCGACAATCTGGAAAGCAGGACCGGCGTGCCCGGCAGAACGGTAGTCGCGATCTGGGGCCGTGAATCCGCTTTCGGAAATGCGAAGATCCCGCATAATGCCTTT
>JANQQM010000183.1 GCA_028289365.1 Salaquimonas sp.
CCGATCCTTCGACAATCACCGGCATGGATACTGCAGCTGACCGCATCTGCACAGCAATTCGCGACCGGGAAAAACTGGCAATCTTTGGCGATTACGATGTCGATGGCGCTGCTTCAAGCGCCCTGTTGTACAGGTTTCTGGCCCATCATGGTCTCGATGCCGAGATATATATTCCCGATCGGGTTTTTGAAGGTTACGGCCCAAATCCGGCAGCGATAGCGGAATTGGCAGGCCGCGGCGCGACATTGATCATTACAGTCGATTGCGGTTCATCCAGTTTCGAAGCGCTTGAAGAGGCAAAAAAGCTCGGCGTGGATGTTCTGGTGCTGGACCATCATCAGGTTGGAACCGAACTGCCGTTGGCGGTGGAAATCGTCAATCCCAATCGTCAGGATGACCTTTCGGGTCTTGGTTATCTGTGTGCGGCCGGCGTGGTCTTCATGACCTTGGTCGCTTGTGTCAGAACGCTGCGTAATTCCAGTTTTTACGGGGATGCGAAACCCCCTGATCTGTTGGAAATGCTGGACCTGGTAGCACTGGCCACGATTTGTGATGTGGTTCCGCTGACAGGTCTGAACCGGGCATTCGTACTCAAGGGCCTGGCCGTCATGCGCCAGATGAGTAATCCCGGACTGAGGGCGCTGTCAGAAACAGCCAGGATGTCCGGTCCGCCGTCGAGCTATCATCTCGGATTTCTGCTCGGACCGAGGATCAATGCAGGTGGACGTATCGGTGATGCTGGTTTGGGCGCGAATCTGCTCACAAATGATGATTTTGGCCAATCTCTCGAAATTGCCGGCCAACTGGAAACACTCAATCAGGAGCGCCAGGCCCAGGAAGCGGTGATGCTTGAAGAGGCGGTCAGCGAAGCGGAGCTGGAAATCGGCAAGGGTACCGGCCCGGCAGCACTTGTCGTCGCCAGTGACAATTGGCACCCCGGAATTGTCGGGCTCATTGCATCACGGCTGAAGGACAAGTTTCACCGCCCCGCCTTTGCCATTCACTTTGACCAAAACGGCAAGGGAACCGGGTCCGGTCGATCAATTGCTTCGGTCGATCTGGGAGAAGCGGTACGCGCGGCCTTGGAGGAAGGTATTCTGGAAAAGGGCGGCGGTCACGCCATGGCTGCTGGCGTTACAATAAAGCGCGATCAGCTGGGCGCGTTCAGGGCTTTTCTCGAACAGAAGCTGGACAGAAACGTCAATCTTGCCATCGCCCAGAAAAGCCTGATGCTTGACGGGGCGCTCACGGCGAGAAGCGCAACGCTCGATCTCTATGATCTTTTGGAGAAAGCGGGGCCTTACGGACCTGGCCACCCCGCTCCGATATTTGCGTTTCCTTCACATGAGGTCCGCTGGGCCAAGATCGTGGGACGCGACCATGTTTCCCTGACCTTGTCGGCTGGGGATGGCGCCACCTTACGAGCAATAGCATTTCGGGCGGCCGACACACCCTTGGGACAATTATTGCTCTCGGACAAGGTTCGCCTGCATGTTGCCGGCCAATTGACCGCCGATTTCTGGCAAGGTACCCGCAGAATGCAGTTGAGAATTCTCGATGCTGCCGTCCCTCCAAAATTCGTATAAAATCTGCCTATGATTCGACAGGACTGCATCGATGGCTTGCCAACATCATGATCTCTGAAAAGCACTGTTTCCTTTTCGTTCATCGTCCGAAGAGCGGTGGTAACTCCATTTCAGAAGCGCTGCTACCATATTCTGATGATGTAAAAACAGTCGGGCCTCAGCAAGATGGGGTCGATCGATTTGGCGTGGAAAGCACGGTCTATGGAACAAAAAAACATACCGGGTTGATCCAATACAGAAATGTTCTTCCGGCAGATCTATTTCGCCGAATGCACAAGTTTTCGGTGATTAGAAATCCATTCGATTGGCTGATCAGCTACCAATTTTCTCCACTTCGCATTGCGATGGGCAAGACAGCAACATTTGATCGCGACCGTTTCCTCAATTCAATCAAACGTCGCCAAACACTGCGTTCATATATCTGCCTTTCGCCAGAGAGCAGGCTGACAGATGATATAGATACGCTCCTAACCTTTGAACGGCTGGAATCCGATTTCCTGGCATTATGCGAAAAGCTCGATCTGCCGCCGATTGCACTCAAACGCAGAAACAAGAGCGATCGCAGGCCTTATCGGGAATATTACGACGCCGAGCTCCGCAAAGTTGTCGAAGAGAAATTCCATGAAGAGCTCGAATACGGCAATTACGACTTTTGATTATCTGCGCTAGCTGGCAAATCCGGATCCGGATCGTGACCGAGCCCAATTCATTTGCTTAAAATCTGGTCGACCATCTTGAGATCTGGCAGCTTCCATCCCAATGCGGTCAATGTTTCGTAAGTGATGAATGGCAGTCATATTCCAATGCTATCCGCTTTGGGCGCGGCAATACTATATTGCCGCCCCTAGCAGTGGAACGCCAATTCCGAAATCTTCGAACTTGGAGATTCGGTTACGACTGAACGTACTTACCGCTACGGCTATATGCCTCTTCGGCTGGAGTAAAGTGCGGCTCGTCATCTTCCAATGCTGGGTCAAATCGATAGGTCGTTTCTAAAAAAGCACCAGCGTTGATCGCTGTTTCAAGCGCTTCGGTTGCTTGTTTCGCATCTTCCACGAAGTCAGCGATTTCCAAGTCGTCAGGTTCCTTTCGCAGATGTTCGTGAATCACAGACAGGCGATTAACCGGCTCGTCGAGCTTCCCCAGCCGAGCGCGCATTTTGTCACTTAGTTCACCAGCACCCTGAGCTCGCACACGCAAAGCTTCCGCCGATACGCTTGGCCAGAATCGACTCGTGTAGAATGGATTTTCCTCGCGATGAAACCAGGCTTCCGTGCGACTGATCGACGATGAAACCGCGTTATGCAACTTCCAAAGAAACAAACGTAGCGTCTTGCCGTCATGGATGGCTTCGAGCTTGTCTTCCATCGAAACTGTGATCGAACCACGCTCAGGATGGGCACCCAAAAGCAGATATTCGAGAGGATAGAAACCAGTTTCGCGATTAAGAACCACATAGCGATTAAAGTGATAACGACAGTAGGGACAGGGGTAAGTGGTAGCGAAAAGTCGCAGGAAATCTTTAAACATCGAAACAAGTTTTTCCTGCTCGCCCGTATCACGATCAGCAATTATTTCCGCTGCGGTGTGCAGGAAACGCCAAGTGGTGGGACCGATATAATAGGGGAAGCTAAGACGCATTTCCGCATCGCGAACGTCTGAGCGTCCAAGGTAGATGTCAAGAAATGCCACATACTGAGACAGAAACCCGGTCTCGCGACCAAATTCCAGTCTTTCGCGGCGCTTTTGTACGCCATTGAGATAATGCCTGGTTAAGCGCCAGGCCTGGCGGATTTTAAGTTTCTGCTTGGGTGTACACTTGGCGTAGTGTTCTGCAACGGATTCACCGAATGGATGAAACTCGTTGTTGCGTTGCGCAGCGTCGAACCACTGATCAAGCGCTGGCTCATTCGGCTCTGTGTTGGCATCAACATCAGCTGCACTCGATACGCTGCATGCCGCCAAGAGTTTTGGCATGAAATCCTCATACCAATAGGCGGCCGGCATCATGGCACCGGCGACATCTTCATCGACAGACTGCAGGATCACGCGGTTCCAAGTGTTAATGTAGGATTCTGATTCCGCATTTTCGTCTTGCGGTGATGGTTCTGCCTGTCCGCGCAGTTCAAGGTTCCGCAATCTGCTGATCTCGGAGTTTTCCATCAAACCGGCGCCCAGGCTGGCTGGATCTAAGCCTTTCCTGCTCAGTGTGAGGGCACACTCTACCGCGGCAGCAAATACGTGCCGGATCGATTTGCCTTGCCGCTGAGCGGCGACCATCGCCTCGCTCGCTGCGTGCATTTGTGGGGTCTTTGGGATCGTTTTCCAATTGGCAATGCGATGTTCAAGTCGATCGTGCTCTGCTCTTAGAGACGCTGGCACAGCATCAAGAACGGCGTGGCAGTCTTCGTCTACAATCCCCAATGCCTTGTAAAGAGCAATTGCCCTTTCTGTAAACTCGACATAGTGGGTTATCGTGTATGGAAGTGCTTTGGCACGAAGATGCGTTTCATAATTGGCCGCACAATTTTCACGAAAACATCGATAGGCAGCACCTTGTAACAGGCGGAAAAGGCCGATTTGCATCTGCAGCCGCGATGTACCTTGTCCCTCATCAGCGCGGTGTTCCGACGGCTGAATACCGAGATCGCTGTTGCTCTGATTTCGTGCTTCAGCGATACTCTGGGCTGACTTTAGGTAGTGTATTGGGTTATCGACATAGCTGTTGGGTGGAGGCTTGTCTGTTTCCGGCATCATGGCGCAGAATTCGTTGAATTCTATCGTGTTTTTACCTTCCTGATCAGCTTCCGAAATCAGCTGCTCAAGTTCAGTGCGACGCATGCCAAATTTCCCCAATACTCCGTAGAGTTCGTCAATGTTGATACGCCCATCGCCATTTGCGTCAAATACATCGAAGGCAACAGATAGTCGTGCATGTGGATCACCATAGGACGACGCCATAAACGCAATGAACGCATCCTTGCCGAGTCCCTTGGGTGCACCGCAATCTGCCAACAAGTGCTGTATTTGCACTGCGTCCATCCCAGCACCCAAATTCGCAGTGATGGATGCCAAATCGCCCGGTGCAACCAGTTGCAATCCTTCATGATTATGCGAATACCGCGCCCACAGCGCATCGATCGTGTCTATGTCGATTGGTTTAGTTGCTTCCATTACAGCCAATCCAAATTGCTTGTCGCTCGCGTTACCTAAGGACATAGCTGCCGTTAACAGGCAAATCCGGCGTCATGTTCCTCTGTGACGCGCATTGAAACGTTTTTCGTGGCGATATTCGACAAGTCGTCAAACAATCATGTCGTGAAAGTATCGACTTCCAGAGTTTCTATTGCAATGTCCGCCATGAGCTATTTTCGGTGGTGACGGGCGGACGCACCTAATGGATTCTTGCGGGCCGGTTTCAGGCATTCAATAATATCCGGTCTAACGGCAGCAATTGGCCCATAGCGGACATTCTCACCGATCCGACTTCATCAATCTCGATGCCAGGGCATGAATTTCCATTTGCACTTTATTGCATTCATCTATTGCCATTCAATCTTAAGAGGCCGGAAGATTGACTCAGCGCAAGGCACTAGGCTTCGACCCCATGTAAAATCCCGAAATTTCAAATTTCAATGGATGCCCGGTCATGAAAATGAGAACAGGAACAATACTTGTTGCACTAGCGCTATTGCTCACAGGCGCTGCCGCATATGTATACGTTTCAAATAGCGACAGTGAATTGCCTGTCGGATTTGTGCAAGGCAATGGACGCCTAGAGGCCGAGCAAGTCGAAATTGCGCCCACAATGGCTGGACGTGTTGAACAGATAATGGTGGCCGAAGGCGAAATGGTTGCCGCCGGCGATGTTCTGGTCGAGATGGACACTGACGAGCTTTCTGCAGCACTTGACCGGGCAAAAGCCGAGGTCGCACTCGCTCGTCAGACAAAAGCGGAAGCCAAGGCCCTGGTTGTGCAGCGGGAGAGCGAGGAGCGCAGGGCTGAGCATGAACTCGACCGTGCAAGGACATTGCTGGCGAGCCAGAACATCTCTTTGACAATCTTCGAAGAACGTGAAACTGCCCATCAAGTTGCCGAAGCTGTGCTGGGTGCTGCAAGGGCAAGAGTTGCTACCGCAGACAGCCGAATAGCGGCCGCGGAGGCTGAAGTTCGGCGGATTTCTGCACAGATCGAGGATAGCTCACTCTTCGCGCCCATGCCTGGGCGAGTGCTGTATCGTTTGGCGGAGCCTGGAGAAGTTGTCAGCGCAGGTGGTCCAATATTGACGCTCCTTAGCCTGGAGAAAGTCTATATGGAAGTGTATCTGCCGGCACCTGACGCAGGGCTTCTGCCGATAGGCGCCGAAGCGCGCATCGTGCTCGATGTGCTACCGGACTACGCTATTCCTGCAAATGTTACCTTTGTTTCCCCAGAGGCCCAGTTCACACCCAAGCAGGTCGAAACAATAAGCGAGCGAGAGCAGCTGGTTTTCCGCGTTCGTGTGCGCATTCCAGACAATCTGGTGGCAGAACGAATTGAGCATGTAAAAACCGGGCTCCGCGGCATAGCCGTCATCCGGCTTGACTCCAATATTCCATGGCCGGAAGCCTTGGACAGGCGAATTCCACCCGAGTTGTTTGAATGAGCGCCAAGGCTGCCGCATCAGGGATCTGCCTCGCAGGTGTGACGCATCGATATCGTAAACATGTTGCGTTGGATGATGTATCTCTTGATTTGCCTGCTGGTCAGTTAATCGGATTTATCGGACCGGACGGAGTTGGAAAATCAACGCTCTTGGGTCTGATTACGGGCGCAAAGAAACTTCAGACTGGAACAATCGAAGTTCTCGGAGGATCGATTGACGATCCCCGGCATCGGCGTCACATATGTTCGGCAATTGCATTCATGCCGCAAGGCCTTGGCCGCAACTTGTATGCGGAGCTGTCGGTAAGGGAGAACCTCGAGTTCTTTTCACGTCTGTTCGGGCAAAGCCAGGAAGAATGCGACATCCGGATTGGTGCGCTCCTGTCAGCAACAGGGCTTGCGCCGTTCTCCAACAGGCCCATGGGGAAACTTTCCGGCGGCATGAAGCAGAAATTGGGGTTGTGTTGTGCGCTGATTCATGACCCGAAACTTCTGGTATTGGACGAGCCCACTACGGGTGTGGATCCACTGTCACGGCGTCAGTTCTGGGCGCTCATCGATGCGATCAGAAGAATTAGCACGGGGCTCACGGTCCTTGTCTCGACCGCTTACATGGAGGAGGCCGAGAGCTTCGACCGGATTGTGGCGATGGACGCCGGGCGAGTGCTATTTCAAGGCGGGCCTGAAGAATTGAAAGGCAATGCCAAAGACCTTGAAACTGCATACAGACAGCTTCGGTCTCAAAAGGAATTGCAGTCTGCACCAGATGAATTGCGCCGCAGCCAAATTGATCAGAAGCCTGTGATTGTGGCACGTGGATTGACACGGCGTTTCGGTGATTTCGTCGCGGTCGACCATGTCGATTTCTCAATTAATCGTGGCGAGATTTTCGGCTTTCTTGGATCCAATGGCTGCGGCAAGTCAACAACAATGAAGATGCTGACGGGCCTGTTGCCTGCTAGTTCTGGCGAAGCGCTTATGTTTGGCAGACCGGTTGACGCTCGCGATCTGAAGATGCGCCGCGACATCGGATATATGAGCCAGGCATTCTCCCTCTATGGCGAGTTGACTGTTCGACAGAATCTGGACCTTCACGCCCGCATTTTCGCCGTCGGCGACCGGGAGACAAGGATAAGAGAACTGATGCAGCGCTTCGGCCTGGATACGCATGCCGATATGCTGGCAGCGGCACTGCCGCTCGGCATCAAACAGCGCCTTTCGCTGGCTGTCGCGGTGATCCATCGTCCGCGCGTTCTTATCCTTGACGAGCCGACTTCCGGTGTGGACCCTGAAGCGCGGGACTCGTTTTGGGCACTTCTGGTTGAGCTGTCACGACGGGATGGTGTTACAATTTTTGTATCGACCCATTTCATGGGAGAGGCAGAACGATGCGATCGCGTTTCCTTTATGCATGCAGGGCGAGTTCTTACCGAAGGAACACCGGATCAACTGATTGACGCAGAGGACGCGGACAATCTGGAAGGCGCTTTTATCGCTGTTCTGGAAAGAGCAGATCCCCAGACACCTGTCATCGCTCCGGAGATATCCGTCGACACAGCCAACGCCGATTTGGGAAGCGGCATCGGCCGCGCGTTAGCTTATGCACGTCGCGAAACAATCGAGGTGTTACGTGACCATGTGCGTTTGGCATTTGCGTTTTTGGGTTCAGCGATTCTGATGCTGGTATTCTGTTATGGGATCACGCTGGATATCGAGGAGTTAAATTTCTCGGTGCTCGATCTCTCAAAGGGACCTGAAAGCCGAGCATATATCTCGGAGATCGCCGGGTCTCGATACTTCAAGCCGACTTCCCCTTTGACAGACCCTTCGGAGGGCCGCAATCGGCTCGTTGCCGGCGATGTGTCGCTTGTTGTCGAGTTGCCACCTGATTTCGGACGCAAACTCCATTCGGGTGAACTCACCGAAGTGCTGGCGACAGTAGATGGGGCAATCCCCTTCAAAGGCGAAACGGTTGAGGGCTATGTTGCCGGCTTGCATCAGACGTTTCTGGATGTCCTTGCGCGAAATAGCGGTGTGCGTCAGATAGAAGTTGCGCAGATTGAACCACGTTTTCGCTACAACCAGAGCTTTGAAAGTATCGCAGCAATGGCACCGGCCATGCCGGCAATCCTGCTGATCATGCTGCCGGCTGTCCTGACTGCGGTCAGCGTCGCGCGGGAAAGGGAATTGGGTTCGGTTGTCAATTTCTACGTAACGCCCACGACTCGATTGGAATTTCTGGTTGGCAAACAGATTCCCTACATCGGCATTGGTTTCGCGAATTTTCTGCTTTTGGCTGGGATGACAGTCTTTCTTTTCGGGGTTCCACTCAAAGGTGATCCTGTACCGCTTGCAATTGGCGCATTACTTTATGTTTGGGCGACTACCTCTTATGGATTGTTGATTGCGACAATGACATCGAGCCAGGTAGCAGCAACCTTTGCAACGGCAATTGCATCGGTAGTGCCTACGATACAGTTTTCCGGTCTTTTGCAGCCGGTCTCAACACTAGAAACCGGCGCACAGGTGATAGGTTCACTTTGGCCCTCGTCATATTTCTTGCATTTGAGTGTCGGTGCCTTCACCAAAGGCCTTGGATGGGAGGCGCTTACTCCTGACATTTTGGCGCTCGCCTGCTTCGGCCCAGTATTCACCGTTGCTGCGGTCCTCTCATTGCGGGCACAGGAGAAGTAAATGCAACGGCTATACTGCATTTTCTGGCTCGGTCTCAAGGAGATGATAAGCTTGCGTCGGGACTGGGTGATGATGGCCCTTCTGGTTTGGTCATTCACATTAGCGCCGATCATGGAGGCGACCGGCGTTGCTACCACAGTCAACAATGCATCAATCGCATTTGCTGACGAGGACAATTCACCGCTTTCGCGATCCCTGGCTGCGGCCTTTTTCCCGCCTGAATTTCAACCCGTGGTTCAGATCGAGCCAGGCACCGGTGCCGCTCAAATGGATGCGGGCCGGTTTCTATTTGTTGTCGCCGTACCGCCAGGCTTTGAGAAAGATGTTCGCGCCGGTCGTGCTCCTGAAGTACAGGTATTGATCGATGCAACTGCGATGCAACAGGCTGGAATCGGTGCAAATTACATAACCAGTATTTTGGGGTCTGAGATCCGTAGGTTTGCGATCGGCGCCGATCTTTTGGAGCCTCCGCCGGTTGATATCATCCTGCGCAGCGCATTTAACCCGAATAGAGATTCAGTGCGTTTTGCAGGAATAGTTGCGCTGATAGGCCAAATCATGTGGTTGACCACGATACTTACCGGTGCTGCCATGATCCGAGAACGAGAACACGGAACGATCGAGCATTTACTCGCAATGCCGCTTGCACCGTTTGACATCGCGGCGGCCAAGATCTGGGCGAACGCCGCAGTAGTCCTTATCGCGGCGGCACTTTCTTTGATTTTTGTGATGCAAGGCTCATTGGGGATCAGCATTACCGGGTCAAAGATGCTGTTTTTGTTTGGCACGGCGCTGTTCTTGTTTACGGCAACGGCATTGGGAGTGTTCCTGGCGACCCTGGCGCGTTCGATGGCGCAATTCGCGCTCCTGGTAATGCTTACGATCCTGCCAATGTTGATGCTTTCAGGCGGTGAGACTCCAATTGAGGGTCAGCCGGAATGGCTGCAAGTTGGAACGTTGCTGCTTCCTTCTCGCCACTATATGACAGCCAGCCAGGCCATCATATTCAAGGGTGCCGGGTTTGAGACAATTTGGCCTGAACTCCTGTGGATGGCCTTGTTGGGCTTCGCGCTCCTGGCTACGAGCCTGCTACTGTTCAGGCGATCGGTTGCACAGTGAAATTGGGTCAAGAAGTATATTTCGCGCAAAACTCACGGCGACATCCAGATGACAAAGCAATTTCAGTCTGACAGTTGCCTCCAATTCCGTATTTGACACAAAGCGGTCATCATTGATCGATGATCAGAATTGCAGCTATTGGCCCATTGTGGAAATTGAAGACTTTCCAGTTCAGCTGACATAGAGGCGTGAACCAATTTCAGTGAAAACGAATTGCTCAATGTATGGCGGTACTTGGCAGGCAAAAAAGAAGAGCCTGACTGGTGCCAGGCTCATCTGATTAATCTTTGACATTTGTTATCCTGTCGAACGATTCGAGAGATTGGGGAGTTCTACGCATATTCCGACATTCAGGATCCTAAAACCCCAGTCCTTTTGTATGCATATGGCCTGATCCCAGAGACTTTCGACAATGCCGCCATTTTTGCAGGATTCTTCTGCATATAGCCAGGAAAGCTCCAGGCCCACATTTGGCTTGATCAGCATCAGAGCAAATCCGGCTGGCCCGTTCCCGTTGTCTGCCAAGAGTACACATCCGGTCTTTGGGCCACTTCCGCCGTGATTGAGAGTCGACAACAATCTTCCGATCCGTAGGGGCTCAATCGGACTCGCGTTGTCTCTGGCGGCCCGTTTCATCATGCGGGTGGCCTGCATGAAGTCCTCCAGGCGACTGGCAACCCTTACATTGGGCCGCCCTTGATTTTCAAGCTTGGCAAAATTGAAACCGAATATTCCGGTTTCGTCGGTCTGATTCTTGAATGTCGAAAAGTAGTTCATCATTTTTCTCCTTTTGGTTTTCCTGCTGTCACAATTTCATGTGGCAGACAGAAACTGCGTTTTTCGGATTGGTTATCTGACTCTCACTGGTACGGCTCGTGACTTTTGCTGGTCTGCCAGCATCATGCTGACGAGCATTCCAACTCCGATCGCGAAGGTCAGGATGTCTGCTGACAGAGCAATCCAGGATTCAACGATGTAGTCATGGGCAATCCAGAATCCGCCGCCGATTATGATCAGGAAGCGGAGCTTGTACTCGTCGGTCTGCATTCTGCCGACAGCCAGGGCGATCGTGGCCAGGCTCGACAATATGGAGACTGGACCGACCCAGAAGATGATGGCTGTTGCCATAATTACCGGTATCAGCGCCCAACCGATTGCGTTCAGCTTCCGGCTTTCGGGTGCGAGAATTGCCGCCATGGTCTGGATCGTGCAGATCAGGTTCACGACACATGCCGCCATTACGCCAATGCATGCATAATGCAGGGCAAAGAAGACGGTGGCACAAAGCTGAAGCATGAGGATCGCACTGCGGGATCTCATCAGCGGTGAGGAAACCAGGGTCAGGAAAGCTATCCCTCCGGTCAGCAGTGCCAGCGTTTCGGAGGTTATGAAGGATGTCATTTTCCGTCTCCTTCACTGATATCCGATATTGGCAGACCATCCGGTCCAATCCTCAATCCAGTCCTTGTCAGGCCTATATCGTGGAGGAGCCAGTCGGGCATTTTCGCGATTTCCCGCTTGCTGTCCTGGTCGAACAGCACGCTTAGAAAATACTTTGCAACACTCCATATGCCGCGTTTGTTGGTGTAACCGTTTTGATCGCAGCCGACGGCAGTATGCTCTTCGGTTTGGTTATAGATGTTCATTTCATTCTCCTGTCGTGGTCGCTGCGACCCGGCTTTAGTTTCGTAACCGGGTCCGTCGATGCGACAGGAGATAGGAGCCTTATATGTCCCAAGTGCTTCTTGCAGAGGGTGAAAATGTATTGAAAGTTTCGAACTGGCCGATTCCCGATCGATCAATGTTTCGAATGTTTCTTGGTTTCAGAAATGGCGGTTTTCGCGAAATAACTGAAACCATAAAGAATTTGGCAGCGCCGCTTGATTCAATGTAAAACTTGGTATCGACAAAGGCTGAGTTGACTGATTGGTGCGCACGACATGGTGGAAAAAGAAAATCGCTGGTCGTTACTGGGTGGAGGCGCACAGAGTCAAAAAATCGCGGAAGAGGCCATACGCCTCATAAAAAACTGCCCGGCTGCCGTAACCCTTGCCCGCAAGGCGGATTACCAGATAGTCGCCGATAGCGGACAAACGGAGAAATTGCTGAAAATCTCCAAGAGCCGGGCCGGTGCGTCCTTGCGACCTCAATGGTTAAGTTCTCAAGATTTTGACGACGTAATGAAACGGTTCGATGAACAGGAACGTCTCGACGGCATAGAAGTCCGCTTGCAAAAGAATGACGGCGAGCAGTTTTGGGCGGCAATATCAGCCCGAAAGATCGAGATCAGCGATCAGCCTTTCCTCTTTCTCTATATCAACGATTTGACTGAACATCTTTCTTCGAAAGCGGAGATTTCGCGTCAAAGAGATGCGTTGCACGATGCGGAAAAACTAAGCGCACTTGGCCAGCTGCTGGGAGGCATATCGCACGAATTGAACAATCCCTTATCCGTCCTATCCGGACAGGCTTTGATGCTCAAGGAAAAGGCAAGTGACGAAAGTACTGCAAAACGTGCGGATCGGATCCTCAATGCAGCAAACAGGTGTTCCAGAATTGTAAGGAGTTTTCTGGATCTGGCAAAAAGCAAGCCGCCTGATCTGATTGCAGTGGACTTAAATGAATTGGTCGCGGAAGCCGCAGAGGAAACAGCAGGAGCAGTGCGCGAGATTGGCGCGGAGATGATTCTGGAACTTCCGGAAAATCTGCCAAGAGTTTTGGCAGAACCCGACCAGATTAGGCAGGTTTTTATCAACCTGTTGCTGAACGCACTGCATGCACTCCGTGACAGCAAACGACATCGTCGAATAACGATCCAATCAAAACCGGATCCGGCCAGGAGCCAGGTTAGAATTTTGTTCAGCGACACCGGATCGGGAATTCCGCCTGAAGTGAGTTCGCGGATTTTTGACCCGCTGTTCACTACAAAAAGCCCCGGGGAAGGCACTGGTATCGGATTGGCTTTGTGCAGGAGAATTCTTGATGCGCACGGCGGCACAATTGAGCTACGCGAAACATCAAGCTTTGGAACAACCTTTCAGATCACCCTTGGAGGCGAAGCCGATGCCGGTTCCATACCGGATCCGATATTGATGAGAGCGCCTTCGGGACGTGATGGCGCGTCGGTATTGATTATGAACAACCGGATCGACGAAGGAAATGCAATTGCAGACATGATCTCGAAAGATGGACATGGTGTAGAGCTTGTCGAGGCCGCCTTTGTTGGCTTCGAGCGACTACGCCGTTCCAAGTTTGACGCGATATTTCTCCGCGTGGGTTTCGGAGAGATGAGCGTTAAAGAGATTCTTGGATCAATAGACGAGGCGCGCCGGGGTTCAGGCAATGCAGTAGCCTTCATTATTGATAAGGATGTGGATCGCGCAACGCTACGTTATATCGAACAGTTGGAACGTCCCTACCTGACGGCTCCCGTTTCTCAGCGTGAAATCATCGAAGTCCTGGATCTCCTGACACTGAGGATGGCAGCCTGATCGGGATGGGCAGGAGGGAAGAAACATGGCTGAAGAGCAATATATAGCTGTCGTCGATGACGATCCCGATATTCAGGAAACATTCCGAGAGTATTTAAGCGATCGCGGTTACATAGTTACGGCATATGGAGGGGCATCGGAATTACGTGAGCACCTGGCGTCCGGTGATCCGTTGGATCTTGTCTTGTTGGACGTAACAATGCCCGGCGAGGATGGCTTGTCTCTGGCGCGATATCTTTCTACCAAAACCGATGTGAAGATTATCATGGTCACTGCTTCCGGAGACACGGTTGACAGGGTCATTGGCCTTGAGCTGGGAGCGGATGACTATCTGGCCAAACCAGTGGACCTGAGGGAACTGCTGGCCAGGGTAAAGGCCGTATTACGGCGGGCTGAACCGGGAATGGGAGTTGATCCTTCTCATTCGACAGGTAGTTCCAGGGAGTTTGTAGGCTTCGGGAATTGCCGATTGGACATGGCCGCACATCAGTTGCTTGATGAAGATGGACACGAAATCAAAATTAGCGCGATGGAGTATGATCTGCTTCGTGTATTCGCAGAACGCCCCAACCGCGTACTAAGCCGGGACAATCTGCTCAGTCTTGCTCACCACGGCGATTGGGAGCCATTTGACAGGTCCATCGATATTCGAATTTCTCGCCTACGCCGTAAAATCGAGAGAGATCCAGGTAAACCAGAAGTCCTCAAGACAGTTCGCGGATCGGGTTACATTTTTGTTTCCAAATAACGGTATGAACGAAACAGGCAAACGGTAGTGGGTAGAATCTGCCACATTTGAAACCTGTGAAACAAACAGAAACATTTCTGACGCACTCGGGAAATATTGCGTAGGTAAGCTCATTTATCCTCGCCACCCGAGGATTGGCGCCTTGCCGAAAAATGGAACGCTGAATGAATTTAGACCGGCACAGCAGAAGAAATTGGTATCTGAGTGGATTACTGGCAGCTACCACAGCCGTAGCAATCAGTCCGGCTGGGATTGCCCATGCGGAAGTATCGCCGGAAACCAGATACATTCTGAATACGCTCTCTTTCCTCTATCATGGGATGCTTGTGCTTTTTATGGCAACCGGGTTTTCCATGCTCGAAGGGGGGCTGGTTCGATCTAAAAGCGTTTCGACGATACTGCTGAAAAACATTTCGCTTGTCGCAATCGCTGCCATTGGATTTTACCTTACTGGCTACAATTTGATGTTTGCCGATGTGGACGGTGGGCTGATCGGCCGATTTGGACCCTGGAAACCGGACGATAGTGCCGCACTCGCAGGGGATTACAGTGTCGGGGCTGCTTCGGCGTCAATTTTTATGTATCAGACACTTTTTGCGGTGACGGCGGCATCGATTATCAGCGGAGCTGTTGCGGAGCGTATTCGTCTCTGGCCTTTCTTCATTTTTGTGTTTTGTATGGCGACGTTCCTCTACCCAATTCAGGGAGCTTGGGGATGGGGCGGCGGCTGGCTCAAGGAACTTGGATTTATCGACTTTGCCGGCGGCACACATGTACATGGTGCTGCCGGGGCTGCTGCTTTGGTTGGCGTGATTGTTCTGGGTCCAAGACGAGGTCGTTTCAACGAAGATGGCAGCGCAAGAAACCTCCCCGCCTCATCGCTGCCACTTGCGACGATCGGAACGATGATACTCTGGCTTGGATGGCTGGGTTTCAATGGTGGATCGCAGGGCTCAATGGCCTCAGCTGCCGACGTGATCGCCATTGCTAATGTATATACAAACACCATTATGGCTACGTGCGGTGGTATTGTCACCGCAATCATTTTCTTGCGGTTTTATAATAACAGAATTGATCTGACTACTGTCTTGAATGGCGCGCTGGCCGGCCTTGTAAGTATAACTGCAGGCCCTGATACCCCGACAATACTGAACTCAATTTTGATCGGTGGTGTTGGTGCATTCCTGATGATAGTGACGACGTACTTATTGCTGTGGGCCAGAATTGACGATGTGATTGGCGCTGTACCCGTCCATTTGTCTTGTGGCTTATGGGGAACACTGGCTGTTGTATTCAGTAATGAGCAGGCGGATATTGGCATTCAGGCCTTGGGATTTGCATCGGTATTTGCCTTTATGGCCATTTGCAGCGCAGCAGTTTGGATTACGCTTCGATTTACCATGCGGCTCAGGCTAAGCCAGGGTGAGGAAGCAATCGGAATTGACAAAGTCGAAACCGGAGCACTTGCCTATCCGGAATTCGAAACCAAATCACCATCAGTAAACAATTGATACAAAATTGGCAGCGGTCCAAATCAATTGAAACCAATAAAATTCAATCTGACATGATTGCGAAAAACTCCGGAAACAAGAGTTAGGCAAAACCTCCTTGTTCACGGCGGACGCGATTTTGAAGTTTCGGTTCGCCATTCACAAACGAATAAGGAGAATGAAATGTTCTATGGACACGCAAAATACTTTCCAGCCGGCAGCGACTACAGCTGGAAGTCGTTTTTACAGGAAGTTTGGTTGGCGTTATCGGCATTTAAAGCTGCCCACGCGGATAGTGAAACTGCCCGTGCGATCAGGGATCTTTCGAAATGTACGGAATATGAACTCAACGATATGGGTTTAAGCCATTCGGACCTGACACCCGAGGGTCTTGCAAATGCGGCAGCGCTTCGCAGCTATTATCAAGCTAGGATTGACCGTGAAATTGCGGCAAGAGATTGAAAAATTCCATCTACCTAAATTTCGCATTCAGTCAAAAATGCCGGATCCCGACAGGATCCGGCTTTTTCTATTGAAGATATCTTCCGAACAGACAACCTATTTTAAAAAAATAAGTTCACAACACAAACAACTGCCTGATGACCGCTTTTGCACTTTGCAGACATTGCTACTCGATGTCCTGTATGTCCGTTACTGGCCCAGAACGGATATTTGCGGAATGCAAACAAGTAGCTCCAGGGGAGAAAATTCCACAAGGTTATCAATCCGAATTGCCACTGCCGGGGCGCGTTAACCTGCTCAACTGATCCCACATCATTTTTGCTGGATTTTGAAACAAAATTCTTACAAAATGAGAATCATGCATTTGGATCGTTTAATCAGCATATTGGAAACCGTCGCGATATCCGGAGGTACAGCCACCGTCAATGATATTTGCGTGGCGACCGGGTTTCCAAAACCGTCCGTATATCGGCTGGTGCAGGATCTTCAAAAGTACGGTCTGCTGGAATCACAGGAAAAAGGCGTCTACCGCGTGGGTGAACGGTTTCACCGTATATCCCGCCTGGATAGAAGCGATGCAGAGATCAGCGTGCTTGTCGAGCCGTTATTGGCAGACTTTGCCGAAGACCATGGCGTTGCCTGTTTTTTGGCACGTCTTCGCGGTGAGGGCATTGAGATCACCCAGGTCGAAGTCCCAAGAGACGCGCAGGTGTCGTTTCTTCATCCCGGTTTGGGATTAAGGCCGATACATGCCTGTTCCTGCGCCAAGGTAATTGCGGCCTACGCCAATGAAGAATTTCGAGACGATGCGATCAAGGGGCGGCTACGGAAATACACCGAGCATACCCAAACCAATGGCGAAGACCTTCGCGAGGAATTCCACCACATTCAGGAAATAGGTTACGGAGAATGCGTCCAGGAATTGGAGGTTGGCATTTGTTCTGTGGCTGCGCCGGTACATTTGCCCGATGTCGGTGTGGGATTGAGTGTAGGTGCTACCGGGTCCCTTCGGGTGTTTACCGAGGAGTTTCGGCAGCGCATTGGACCGGCATTGATTAACCTGGCGGGGGAGGTGGCCGACAGGCTTACATCTTCATCTGCCTGATGCTCGAAAAGATGGAGATACGAATGCGAACTCCTATTCGAGCGGCTTCAGCCGGCCAGCTTCCTGCAATTCAACGAAGGCGTCATAGGTCGAACTTATGCCCTCCGCCAGCGGGATCGACGGATAGTCCAGATGTGCCCGGATTGGACCATCATCCATGTCGGGTGGAAATGGGAACGGCTTCCCGGAAACGGCGATATCAGCCTCCGGTGCGTATTCCTTCAGCATCCTGATCCCGTTCTCCACTGTTTCGCAACCGCCATTCAGATCGAAAACAAAGGCGCCTTCACCCTCCTTAGATGCTGCCGCAATGAATGCCGCTGCAGCTTCGCCGGCGTGCAGCCAGCTCAGGCGACCGCTATAGGGTATTTCATAGGATTGTCCTTGGACGACAGCCTGCACCGCAAGGGTAAATTTGGCGCTGACTCCCTGGTCCCTCGCAACGCCGTATACGACGTTCGGGCGGATGCAAACACTCGGTACCTGCCAGTCCTGCCAATAGACGTGCGCTGTTTGCTCGTTGGCGACCTTGTAAGCACCATAGAGCGTGGCCAGATATTTGCCTCCCGGCGGTAGACCGTGCGCTGCGACAGAACTGGCAAAGACTGTGCGTTTGATTCCGGCATCGCGCGCGGTTTGAAGGATGTTGATTGTGCCCTCAACATTTACTCGTGCACCCAAGGCCGGATTGCTGGCACAAAATGGCACCTGAAGCCCAGCATAGTGAATGATTGCCCGGATCCCATGCTTGTCTACAAGTTGGCGCAATGCCTTGGCGTCAGTAACATCACTGATCTCCCATTTCAGCGAGGCTGCGGCATCCGGCCCCATTATCAGGCTCGGACGATACCGGTCGTCGCGCAGATCGGCAGCAACAACCGGCACATCTGAAGCTTGCAGGATTGCCAGGGTCCAGGCTCCGAGGCAGCCTCCGACACCTGTCACCAGAACGGGACCGTCGAACAAATCGCGTTCAATAAGAAATGGCGTTGTCAGATCGATCATGGTCTAAAGCTCCACT
>JANQQM010000198.1 GCA_028289365.1 Salaquimonas sp.
TCTGCATCCCAACTGGCGACAAGTGACACGCCGCCAGGTTGGTCCGAGCCGGACACATTTCGTACAACCATGTTGGAAATTAAATATTCTCGGGCCTGACTGCCGCCTGCGAGATTAATAATGAGGCCGCGACGCGCTTCATCTTCAATTGTTTCTATCTGCTCTTCTGTGGAACTAGTCGCAACTGCCGATTTGCGCTTCTTTTCATCATGTTCGTCCATCGCCACATAGAGATTGCCGATCAGCGTCTTGGTTATCTGCTCGAGATCTTCATTCACGGGTGGACCCTTGAATGGATTTACGACATTCACGACAGCAAATGGATAGGCTAAACCAGCACAGACCAGGCACGCAGCACCGGCAATCAAGGCCTTGCGCCGCATCCCAGTTGAAAGCCAGGCGAACAACAAGGCGGCGATCGCAAGCAGCACCAAGATCATGCTGATCACCGGTATGTTGAGAACGACATTACGGCCAAGCGGCACTTGTTTGGCGCTGGGTTCCTCATAATTTTTAAGGAAATTCTGCCATTTGACTTCTTGCTCATCACTGGTCGCAAAAGAGAGGAATGGACCCGCGGGATCATAAAGCGTCACCGTAACCTTGTCCTGACGGTCATCAAACAATTGCCAATCCAGCAGCACTTCCTCTGGCAGATGATCGATTTCATAACTCGTCACAATGCCGGTCAGTGCGGTTGATCGATCCAGTTGGGTTGGTTCTTCAATGACACCCAATCCGGTATTTTCGATTTTCACAAAGCTTGCCCGGCTCGAGGCTGGCTGCAGTAATTCGCTATCTGCCTTTATCGGAAGACTTTTCGCAAAGAATTCGGCAATGTCTTCCAGCAACGTGTCCTGGGCCTCCGCGCTGATAACATCGCCCTCGGCCAAGCCGAGATCTGTCCATTGCTCAATATCACGGAGTCGTGCCAATGCCTCGATGCGAATTGATCGGGGTTCCACATACATAAATCCCATCAGCGCATCTTTGTGGTGACGGGTCAGGTTCGGGCTGTCGAACTTGGAATACCAGGGATCATCCCAATTCAATTCCAGGTTTGCGCTGTCCGACAAATATCTAAAGTCGATGACGGGAACACCCTTGTGCTCGGTGATAAAACCGATGGTCACCGCCGCCCTGCCATCTTCTTCCAATGGCGGCGTGATCGTGAGACTCTTTGGCAATTTATCAAAAGGATAAAACAGTTCGGCATAAATGACCCGTTTGTCTTCTGGTGGACCGGGTACCGGCAGGCCGGTTTGTGGATTGATCATTCCGGTATAGGCGCTGACGCGATCCTTGCGATTACGCGGTTCTACCAGCTTGAGTTCCACCGGAAGCACTGTTCCCTCTTCCGTCTCAAATTTCAGGGCCTCACGGCTGAAACGCACAAGACGGTCATCGAGCGTCGGCCTTGTAGGCGGATTAGCACCGAATGCCTGATCAGGCAGAATATCGGAAAAATTGCGCAGATCGTCGGCAGATATTTCCAGGGCGACTTCGGCACCTTTTTCGGTCACCACGATTTCAGCGATGTTGGGCGCGTTTTCAGCGCCCGTCAGATTGATCCAGTCCGCCAGACTGGGTGTTACCCAGTTGAACAACGCAAGAAAGGTACAAACCAAAAGAAGTCGCAAATCGAAGACGCAAGCCCACATTTTCATTTTTGGAAACACAATACACTATATCTTTCGCCGGCAACAATCTGCCTGGGCTCGGTGGGCATCTTTATCGTGCCGTCAACAACGCAGGTCTTAACCTTGCGCTATCATGGAATTTGACCTGATTCGAGGTTTAATCTGGTTTTTCAATGGAAAGGCGTTCGCTGCTGGTTCCAATCATGGACGAAAGCATTAATTGATGCCATGCTTCACAGCGTTATTCACGACCAGTAAGCCACAGACCAGATACTGGACTAGTTGGAATTTGCGGGATCAAATCGCCGAACATCGCTGTATGAGAAAACTTCCAAACCTGTTGATGTTACTAGTGAGCTCATTCAAATCTAAGAGCGTCTGAATTGCTGGCGGCACGCCCTATGGCGTTCGCCGAACTGAATAATCAGGGTATGCCATCAGTACGTTGATTCGATTAAGTCTCTTAAAAACAAAATGCTAAGTGGTGCCCCCCGACGGACTCGAACCGCCGACCCGCTGAATTTTGTGGTGCGTTACCGTCCATTATAGCTCTGAAATATTGACGTTATATTGTAGTGCGTCCTCTTCTGTTTACAGCGATACACGAGAATCCATGTATAAAAGTAAGAGTTTTGGTTAGAACTGAATTGCATGGCGAGGACAATCAATAAGCTGACAGTAACTGGCATATCCAGACTGAAAACCCGCGGCAGATATGGTGTGGCGGGGGTCTTTGGTTGAATGTCAGTCCATCACTGAATCATCCTGGGTGTTCAGATGGACGCCAAAGGGAGGCAAGCCTCGGGAAATGGGGCGCCTGCGTGATCGTTTGCTGGGGTTGAGGTTAGGGTTGTTGTTGTCGACATCTTCGAAACTAGCTGGCTGAAGATGAACCACAGGGGAGGGGGGTAAAATCGTTATAGCCCTTCAGCACCGGACCGGGCGTGTAGCAACAATATTTTGGCCGCGAATTTCCGAAAATTTTTTTGAGGTTACGAACTTGAAGGCTCTCGGAGAATGTCTGGTGTTGGGGGAAAGCGGACTTTCGCTGCGGTTGCGAAAACAGCCACTCAATTTCACAAAAGCAGACATTCAACGTTAGTCAGCATATTCCAGCCGCGACACCAAGACGATGTCCGAAAAATGCCAAGTTCCGTCATCATGACTCCTCCTATTGTTCGAGATCCTCACAGTGCTTTTAATATCGATGCCGCGCTTTCCAAGTATGCTGCCTGTTTAACATCGTCCATTTGATCCCAAACCCGGTAAACCTGCCTGAGCCGGGCATTTTTCCTCAATTGACTCTCGTTGCGCGATAGAAAATCCCAATATAGGGGATTGAACGGACAGGCATTTCCCCCAAACTTTTTCTTCACGTCATATTGGCACGTGTCGCAGTAATTCGACATTTTGGAGATGTAGTTTCCGCTCGCCGCATAGGGTTTGGAAGCAAGCAGGCCACCGTCGGCAAATTGACTCATGCCAATTGTGTTTGGAAGCTCTACCCACTCATAAGCATCGGCATAAACCGCAAGATACCACTCGTGCACCTGTCGGGGCTCGACACCTGCCAGCAGGGCGAAATTGCCCGTTACCATCAAGCGTTGAATGTGATGGGCATATGCTTCTTCTTTCGTTTGCAGGACAGCCTCGCGGACGCATTTCATGTCAGTCGTACCGCTCCAGTAGAATTCGGGCAGGTCCCGACCGGCGTCTAAATGGTTCATTCCGCCATAATCCGGCATCTTCAGCCAATAGATTCCCCGTACAAATTCCCGCCACCCGATCACCTGGCGGATAAATCCTTCAGCTGAATTCAATGGAACGCGTCCTGCGATATATTCGCGTTCTACTTTTCGGCACAACGTCATTGGGTCCAACAGCCCGGCATTCAGATACTGAGAAATAACCGAATGAGAAAGAAAACGTTCCCCGCTTAACATCGCATCCTGATAATCACCAAAAGAGGCAAGCGATTTATCTAGGAAATGGTCGAATGCCATACCAGCCTGTTCAGCGGTCACTGCGAACCAAAATGGATCCAGCTCGCCGAAATGATCCGCAAATCTGGTGTCTACCGTTGCGATCACATCCCTTGTCTCGGCATCTGGTTCGAATTTGACCGGCGGTGAGAAATCTGTATCAGACGAGGCGGCTTTACGATTCTCGGCATCAAAGTTCCAGCGGTCTCCAACCGGTGTTTCTCCATCCATCAACAAGCCTGCCTTGCGTCGCATGTCACGATAGAAATACTCCATTCGCAACTGTTTCCGCCAATCGGCCCAGTCGGCAAATTCTTCACGAGAACAGAGAAATCTTGAATCCCTTAGAACCTGAACAGGCAAGTCAAGATAGGTCTGCCAATTTGTCATCTCATGAAAGAGACGCCATTCACCAGGCTCGGTGGCAATCAAACCATCAAGATCCCACCTAACCATTGATCGCTTTACTTCGCCAAGCAGCGAACCAGAATTTTCCGGATCATCGATCTTGACGTAATCAACCGACCATCCTGAATTTCGCAGCTCCTCTGCAAAGTGCCGCATGGCAGAGAACAAGAAGGCTATTTTCTTTTTGTGATGTTTTACGTAGGTCGCTTCCGTCTGAACTTCGGCGATCAACACCCTGTCGAACTTTCGATCCGCCAACTGCAACGAGCTGATGTTTTTCGAAAGCTGGTCACCCAGGATGAGAACCAGATTTTTCCTGCCCATCGCCTCTTACCAGCTGCCGGATGTGTTTTTTCTTCGTTTCCGGTCCATGCGTTGCCAGGCCAGAAACAATCGATAAAATCCAATGGCAATGTGCCTGGTAACTGGGATGCTGAACACAAAGGAAAATCGCCTTAGGACCGGCAATCGCGACCAAATCGCACCAAATGCATCCACACCGGTGTGCCATTCCCCGTTCGATCCTTCGACATGGAATATCTCCAGCAGCTGCTCCCGGCTTTTTCCGGTCGGCATCCGGTCTTCCTTGAGTGATGTAATATCTTCCCAGACCAGCGATTTCTGAGGGTCAATCTTGCGGTAAAGCTCGATCTCTTTCTTACAGATCGGACAGCCTCCATCATAGAAGATTGTCAGTTTTTGGCTGGTTTCGTGTTCGGCACGGTTTAGTCGTTTGTCATCATCCGCAGAATCCAATTTCCCAATTGTATCCTCCCGATTTACTGAATATTCCGACATTGGTACTGCCAGCCGCGTCATGATTTACTCCACGAAAGTTTTGCTAGTTTTACGCGGTATCCCTCCTGCTGGATTTTTCCATCACGATTTTACGCAGCATGATCTCAGTCTGGGATTTATTGCAGGTGTAGATTCTATTGGTTTTCGGCGCGTACAATTGAGCCAATCAACCAAAACCATTTTGGCTTAATCCTGAGCTCATATCTCAACTGACGCTATTAGGCCTGTACAGATAATACATTTTTACATCTGCTTCAGAATGTCCTCTGCGATTGCATTACCACTGGTCCACGCTGCCTCGACCCTGGCTTCGAGACACCAATCGCCGCCAAAATACAGAGAACCCATATCGTCTTTTATGAACGGCTTCTCCAAGGGTCGAGACACAACTGAATACCGCCAGCGGTGAGCAACTGAATGAATCGCTGCAGAGACATCGAGGCCAATTCGGTCACACAACATTGGCAAGATGCGCGCTGATATGTTCGGAAGTTCTTCCTCCAGGTAATTTTCGCTCCACTCCGGACCTGCTTGGGCAACCCAGCAATTTTCACTGGTACGACCGGGTTTACTACTATCGAGCGCAATCCAGGCGATTGGGTCTTCGACATCGCGGCGGGCGGCAAACAACTCCTCACTGTTATGATTGAACGCCGCCATTAATGTCAGACACGGTTGCATCTCTACTTTTGCAAGTTCAGCGGATAGAGGATGCTGGCGTCCTAGTAGAGTAAGAGCTTGGGGGGCTGGGACTGTTACAACGGCCGTTTTAAAGCGATGGATCTGATCATTCGTTCTAATTTCAATGCCATCTACCGTTTCACGCAAAGATGAAACCTGGGA
The DNA here is from genome assembly GCA_028289365.1 of Salaquimonas sp. Lineage (GTDB taxonomy): Bacteria > Pseudomonadota > Alphaproteobacteria > Rhizobiales > Rhizobiaceae > BOKV01. The sequence continues at coordinate 5,672 of JANQQM010000198.1, forward strand.
ATTCAGATTAATTTCAAGACCTGAGGCTAAATGCTTGGCCAATCCATTCATACCCGGAAGACCGACTTTTTTGTCCCCGACATCTGACTCCCAAGTTCCCAAATAGCCGTCTTGTTCGGCTGCCTGCAGTATGTGACCAAAACTTTCGGTTTTGGCGGTAACGTATTGTGCCCCGTGATCGAATTGCAATCCTGTACTGGTTCGCCGGGTGGCGAGGCGTCCGCCAACACCGCGACCCTTGTCGAAAATGATTGGGTTATGTCCCGACTTCTTTAGTTTCGACGCGCATGCCAATCCTGCAATGCCTGCACCGACAATGGCGATTTTCCTGTCACTCATGGCGCTTCAATTGAATCCCGCTGATTTGAGCAATACCATCACGTGGCTGGTCCTGAACCAAGAAGAGCATTCAAATCGCCTTTAACAGGTCGGAATGTTCAGTAAGATTTCAGATCCTGTTTCAAAGGACGCCGAGATCGAGGTTTCATTCTTTGATAACTGCACGACAGCTCCGCTGATCTCCGAGTCGGACACCGTTATTTCGCGCCCGCCCGCCGTGTCATCAACATCAATTGTGAAGGCAATTGACTGGTCCTGCGCCAGTTCAGCGATTTCAAGTCGCACGCTTTGGTCTCCATCCTTCACCGTCGGAGTACTCTTCAAGGACTCAGCTCCAGAAACCAGTTGAAGCGGTTGAAACACTTCTACCCCGGCACCTTGATCCGTAGTGTCAAAAATTAAACCAGCTTTTGACGTTGAGAGATCAAGTCGAATAACCGCGTCCTTCAATGTGCAATTGCCGGTATTGAGAAAAGTGAATCTGTCCTTTGGCGCCCCTTCATCAAAACTTACAGTCAGATCTGCTTGGGCCGGGGTTACAAAAGTCATGCCTGCCAGCATGAAGAGATACAAAAGTTTATTGGATGGCATCGGTTTTCCTTCTCGGTGGTGTCTCAATGACAGGTATACGCGAAGTAGATCTGATGGATTGGTACTGTGACATTCGAGCGCAAAAGCCTCGATCGACAATAAAGTTTCACAAGTCTCATTCCGGCCTAATCAGCCGGAGCAGAAAGCGGCAACGGGAACAGCTTATCGTGATCCACTTTCATGCAAATTGCAGACGATGAAAGGGCGTATTCGCATTTCGTTATCTATCGACCAATCCGAGATCGGATTGAGAGCGTATAAATTTTATCGAAAGGAGAGTATCAATGATCAACGGGCGGACTGAAAATCTGATGAAGGAAATACTCATTAAACAAGCGCAAATATTGAGGGAGTCAGGATTAGCGAAGGAAGCCCGCGAGCTCGCTTGCGGCATCGATTCAAGATGGAATAGCGATCATACGGAAAATTTGGTCCCAATTCCGGTCAGATCACTTTTTCTCGGAAATGGAAGGTCGTAAGAACTTCGATAGAAATCCGTAGATAGCACTGGGGCTGCGCCGGATTTCTTGCTAACGACGCTATACGGATTAAATCGACCTAATTCGGAAAATGTCACAAACTTAGATACGACCTCGACATGGATGATCATGGTAATGCTCGGCATTTTAATTCCGAGGTGCCAAACAATTCGAAGCTAACAGGAAAAGCTATTGTTCGCCGAGTTGTCGCCGGATTGATACTGATTATGTTTCTGATCTTGTTGCGCATCATATTTCAGTAAATTGAATGTCTGGAACATGCGGCGTGGGAGAATGATCTCACCGCGCAACATCACATATGCAAACTAGCCCAATAGGCGAATATCTTCCGTAAACAATGACACCTTGGTCAGAGTGAGATTCAGGTAGATGGAACGGTAAATCGTGCACCATCGCTAATCAGTTCCACGATCTGATCTTGCTGCCACAGATTACCAGAAACGTGAACCAGGTACGCCCTTGAACGGCCCCCGTAAGTTCTTTGTGATCCAACCACCATAAAAATTTCCAGGTTGCGAGATCACCGGTTCATTCCCAACCCAACACTGCACCGCATCCGAAGCATAGAAGCTCAAGTGGTTGGCGATGTCAGAAAAATGCGATGTCGGCTCGGGGTAGCTCCAAGCTGCGTTGTTGATCCGCTTGCCTTCAGTCGAGATCGAAAAATAGGCCGCGCGCCCCTTGAATTCGCAATAGCTCGAATGCTCGCCTTCAATCAGAAATTCCAACGCCACGTCAGAGTTGGGTATGTAATAGGTAGGTGGGTGGCTTGTTTCCAGAATGCGGTAGCCAGTATTCGTGTCGGCAACTATTTTGCCAAAAGCTGAGACTACCAAACGCAAATCGACGCGCTCAATTCTTGGCGGGCGCGGAAAGTCCCAAACCGATTCAACTGGAAGCGTCATGTCTACCATCCATCATCCGCTGACGCCGTGCAAGGTCAATGAATAATGAGTAGGACATTGCGGCACCTAGCTTTCCGGTGAGGTTTCAACGTTTTTGGGCAATACCGATTCAATCGCCTGGGCAAGTTTTTCAGAATCGGGCTTTGTGAAGGTCGAAAACCAGGTCACCATTTCACCATTCGGTCCAATTAAATATTTGTGGAAGTTCCAGCGGGGTTTGCCGATCTGTCCGACCTGGTCGGCCGCCCAGCGATAGAAGGGATCCGCATCTGCCCCCTTCACCGAACGTTTGACGGTGATCGGAAAGCCGACCTCGAATTCGCGTTTGGCAAACTCGACAATTTCTTCATTGCTGCCTGGTTCCTGCCCGCCGAAATCGTTGGAGGGCACCGCGACAACCACGAGGCCTCGATCCTTGTATTGTTCGTACAATGTCTGTAGCGGACCGTATTGCTCAGTGAAACCGCACTGCGAAGCTGTATTCACTACAAGTACTGCATTGCCGGCATAGTCTGAAAGATTGATTCTTTCACCGGTCGCTGTGTCGAAACCGAATCCATAAGCAGTTTCTGGAGTGCTCATCTCAGCGCCAGCGGACGAGGGAGTTGTCATCATCGACAAACATGCCCAAATTGCGATTGTATGACATTTCATTTTTCACTTCCTGTACATTCTAGCTAAAAAATTTCAATTCCCATCACGATTAGCTCAAGTGCGATCTCAGCATCCAGGCAAACTTGTCATGGATGTGTGCCCGCCCGATCGCCAAGTCGGCAGTAACCTGATCGCCTTCTGTTTCAGCGGCCTTTGCCAGGTCTTGCATGGTTTCGCTCAATTGCCATTGATCATCGGCGAGTACTGAAACCATGTCTTCTGCCTTAAGCCCAGGATCACTTTCGATCAAACTACTCGCTGCGAGGGCCTCGCGCAGACGACCATCAGCGATCACATCAAGGGCTCGCATGCGTTCAGCAAGCGTGTCTTCGGCTTCGAAATGATCTTCATAAATTTCCTGAAACAAGTTGTGCAGCGGCCCGAAAGCGATGCCCTTCACATTCCAATGAAAGGTTTGCGCCTTTGCCGTCTCCAGTTTTGTTTCAGCCAGCGCCTTACGAAGTTGTTGCACTGTTTCGGTTGCATCTCCGGTTCTCAAACTAATCGAGTGAACTGACATCATTCTTCCTCTTCTGTGCTACCGCCGAATACAAGATATACGCTTCAGGGTTCGGATGGATCGCTGCTGTGACATTCGAGCGCAGAAGACCAATCCAAGTCGGTTCCAGCCCCGTACACTGTGGGAAAGGAGCTTCAAAATGAATGATTTTGATTTTCTTATGAACGAGCGCAAGAACCCCTTGAGCGTGCTACCGCCAATGCAGCGATTTCAACTTATGTCTCTACTTGGCCTGATGTGGACTTTGATATTCTGTATCGGCTCCGGTGCCTGGCTTTGGTTCGGAGAATTAGCCATCGGACATGTATTGGTCGCGGCAGGTTTCCTGGTAACCGGTCTGACTTTTCGATCAGCCAATCAGTTGAACAAGACCTACCGTGATTTCCCTCGCGCAGATGGGTCAGCACGATATGACGATGTCTGGGGCGGCTGATAAATCGCGAAAGCCGAGCTACCCATCAAATATTGTAGGACTTGCGCCCGGCCATTCACTTGGCGGAAAAAGTGGCGGCGGGACTGGTCAAGCGTGGTTTATTGCTCAGAACGTTGTCGCCGGCAGCGACGTTCGACTTCCAAACCGCGACCGTCGAGGTAAAGATAGACGCTAATGGCATGGCCTGCTTTGGGCCAAATTCGGGCGCCTACCGCCTGATGTAAAATGTTCAATTTTTTGGTTTGCACCGCAACAACTTCAGTGTGATCGCCTTCCGCTATGGGCCGAAGCCGACACTGGGTTAATAGCAACTTGGTGCAGGGCAGCGAAGTTCAGCTCGGAGTCCAAAGTGGCCCTCAAGAAGTCTTGAAAAAAAGCTCCGGATCACCTTTGTCGAGGCCGCACACTTCACCACAAAACTGCCATTGCGCTTTGGCGAGCAGACTTCGCATAGCGGAGTTCGACGTGTTGGTAGACGTCCATACCTCCGAGTATGCGCTGGAACTATGCGCAAGTAGGCCTCCGCCCAAGCCAAGTCGTCTTGCATCGGGTGAGATGATGAGTAAGGAAACGAATGGTTTTTTAAAGAAATAACCGTGATCAAGGCAGCAGAAGCCTTTGATCTCGACGTCCAGTGCAGCAACGCACAACCCTCCGGCTTCAGCCACGGATGTGATGTAGTCGGTTCTGACATTCGAGCCGAGGAGTGCCTTGTCGATCAAGGCCGCCTGCGCGATGTCATGTGAGTCAACTGCCTTCCTGATCTCCATGGGAACCTCCAAAGACAACAATCAACACAAAGGTGATAACTTGCGCCGATTGCAATGTCAGCCTCGTGCGCGAGTTGCCGTCCGCCGTATCTAGTAAAGCGACTGACACTTTACGGTTGCCTTGAGCTCAAAGCCAACACGCCTTGCTCGAAATTGACGACACTGATACCGTTGTTACACGCTTGGTAAGCAAGTCAGGCGATGGAGATTTTATGTTCACAATTGCGGGAAACCGCTAAGTCCTGAATTGCAGGACAATTAAGCCAAATAGAGCCTGTACACATCGTGTCGGGCTTCCCCATTGCATGGCTCGTGAACATTGAGAACATCATGAAAATTCATGACAGAGGCCCGGGCTTTGTCCCCGTCACATGGAGCAATTTGTTTATGTGGCGGCATGAAGAAAGACGAAAGACCAATGAGAATACGACCAACAAAACACGACGATATTACCGCCTTGCAGGCGGTGCTAGACGGCACCGAACTTTTCCCAAGTGAAATGCTTCCGGAAATGGTGAAAGGTTTTCTGTCCAACGATGAAAACTCTGATATCTGGCTGACATGTGAAGCCAACGGCAATGCCGCAGGTTTCTGCTACGCAGTCCCAGAGCAGTTTGCAGAAGGTGTATGGAACATGCTTGCTATCGCGGTCCTGCCAAGAGAGCAGGGCTGCGGTTGTGGGGGTGCTATCGTCAAGCATCTTGAAGCAAAGCTTAAGGAGCGTGGGCACCGTATCTTGATAGCTGAAACGTCAGGAACGGATGACTTCGAGCAGACACGCGAGTTCTATCGAAAGAATGGCTACACCGAGGAAGCCCGCATCCGGGATTTCTGGGCAGCGGGGGACGATAAAGTCATCTTTTGGAAGTCTCTAATCTAGCCTAAGGTAGTTACAACTGGCCTGTTTTTGGGCAGGCCAGTTTTTTCCTTGCCACATCCGGAAATGGCAGCAAAGTCTGTGTACCAGTCATTTAATCAGCAAAAAGATCAGACATTGTCAAACGTCGCCTTAAGGAACCTGCACCGCGATAATTGGAACTGGCCCCAACGGCAGCTATGGGCCGAAAGCAGACATCATGAAATCTCGGTCCGATGACCGCTTTGTGCCAAGAACGGTCATTGGTTTATCTCGCGGAACAAACCCACTATCGATTTGCCAAACCAACATTTATGTATTGCGATTGAATGAAAAATCGGACCTTCACCAATACGGCTCAGCTGTACTAGTCCAGTAACAGATAGTCTGGGTCCTTAACGAGTTCCCGGTATCTCGCCAGAAACCTTGCCGCATCAGCACCGTTGATAACGCGGTGGTCATAGCTGAGATCGAGCGGGACCATCGGCCTGGGCTCAAAAGCGTCACCATTCCAGATTGGCCGGATTTCCATTCTCGTAATTCCCAGAATGGCAGCCTCTGGAGGATTGACTATTGGCGTAAAGGCTTCACCCCCAATGCCTCCGAGCGAGGAGATGGTCATCGATGCGCCGCCCATCTCTTCGGGTCGGATTCGACGGATACGAGCTCTTTCTGCGAGATCGGTGAGCGTTGCAGAGATATCAGAGATTGCAAGTTCGTCGGCGTTGCGGATAACCGGTACAACGAGGCCGTTTGGAGTATCCACAGCAATGCCAATGTGGATATATTCCTTCAAAACTAATGATTTCCCGTCGGGGGAAAGCGATGCATTGAACCGGGGGAACTCGATCAGGCAGCGGGCAAGAACCGCAACATAAAATGCCAGTGCAGTTATTCGAATACCTTCGGCTTTCAGCTCTTTTCGGAGCGTTTCGATACGCGAGACATCGGCGCTGTCGTGATGGGTAACAGCTGGGATGAGCTGCTGCGCGGCAGTCAGGTTGGCGGAGGCTGTTTTTGCCATGGGAGTGAGCGGTTCGACCCTAACCGGTCCGTAGTCGGAATGTTCGACATCCCAATACCAGGAAATGGAAGAGGCGCTTGGTGTCCCGACACTAATAATATCTTCGCGGCCAATCGTCTCGCGTCCAAGTCGGTTGGCAAGGGCGTCGATATCTACACCATGCACTCGGGCAAGTTTGCGTACTGAGGGAGAGGCCTTGACGATCATGGATTACCACTCAGCCGAAATATATTGGGTTTCCTGGAATTCAAGCAGCCCTTCCTTACCGCCCTCACGGCCCAGTCCGGATTGCTTGACGCCTCCGAAGGGAGCTGCAGGATCCGAGACGAGGCCTCGGTTCAACCCGATCATACCGAACTCCAGTTGTTCTGAAATGCGCAAGCCGCGCGACATGTCACCCGTATAGACATAGGCCACAAGTCCATATTCGGTATCGTTGGCGCGTTCGATGATCTCATTTTCATCGCTAAAGGTCTGGATGGCAGCAACAGGGCCAAAAATTTCATCTCTAAGACATTCGGCGTTGTCTGGTACTTCCGCCAGCACTGTAGGTGGGTAGAAGAAACCAGGACCATTTGGTCGGATTCCGCCCAGTTTGACTTTCGCTCCCTTTTGCACTGCATCACGCACAAAATGGTCGATCTTGTCGCGGGTCTCGGCATTGACCAGCGCGCCGACATCGGTGCCCGTTTTCAGCCCGTCACCCATCTTGAGCTTGGCCATCTTTGCAGTGAAGGCATCTACAAATGGTTCTTCGAGGTTCTCATGCACATAGATGCGGTTGGCTGCAGTACAGGCCTCACCGAGATTGCGCATCTTGGCCACCATGAGACCTTCAGCAGCGGCTTCGACATCGGCATCATGGCAGACTATGAAAGGAGCATTTCCGCCCAGCTCCATTGCAGGCTTCACTACATTGTCAGCGGCCGCATGAAGCAGCTTGCGGCCTACTTCAGTAGAACCCGTAAAACTGACGACCCGGACGCGCCGATCGGCCAGCATTGCACCAACGACTGCGCCAGAGGACCGGGAGGGCAATATGTTGATCACGCCTGGCGGTACACCAGCCTCTTCAAGGATCGGCACCAAGGCGAGCATGGTCAAAGGGGTTTCTGAAGCCGGTTTGACCACGACCGTGCAACCCGCAGCGAGTGCAGGCCCGATCTTGCGAGTGCCCATCGCGGCTGGGTAGTTCCACGGAGTGACCAGTACAGCAATGCCAGCGGGCTTTTGTTGCACCATCAATCGGGCGCCACTGGATGGCGCCATGCCGAGATAACCTACAGAACGCACCGCCTCTTCGGCATACCAGCGGAAGAACTCACCGGCATATTTCGCCTCGCCAATAGCGTCGGCGCCCGCCTTGCCGTTCTCGAGTGTGATCAGCCGTGCGATATCTTCAATTCGTTCCATATAGATGTCGAAGGCCCGACGAAGAACCTCACCACGCTCACGCGGCGATCTTGCAGCCCAGGAGGGGAAAGCGGATTCGGCTGCATCAAGGCAGGCCATGGCGTCTTCGACTGTGCCGTCAGCGACGGTAGTCAGGACGGTTTCGTCAGCCGGATTCAGAACGTCAAATACCTTGCCATTGTCGCCATCGCGCCATTCGCCACCAATATATAGCTTGTTCAGAAAATCTGGCATTTGAGGCTCTCTATAGAAGCTGACGGATCGGGTCCCTGATCCTGGCCGCGATTGTATCAAGCAGGGCGACGGCATGGACCATCGGCAGGGAGCTTTCGCTGAAAGACAGCGTCAAAACATAGTTTTCGCCGTTGCGGGCTGTACACAGCGTGACGCCGCCGCTCGCCGAGACAAAGCCGGAAAGCCGTGTGTCACACAGATCGACCAAAGTCAGCGCCGTCGTAGCTGGCTTGCCGTTACCGCCTCGATCGGGGTTTGTCAGGAGTGTCGAAGTGCCATCCACCTCGCGAAGTGCCACCGTGACGTGGTCGCAATTATAGATCGCACGCCATCCGCCTGCCGCGAAAGCAGCAAAAAGCGCAGTGCGGTTCCCATCCTCGGAACGATCGAGCAACACATTCAGCGCATAACCTTCGATATGTGCTGTTAGCGAAGACTGACCGCCAGTTCCGGCGCGCGCCAGATCCGCTGTATGGATTGGCTCCGTTACACCCTGCGCGCGTAATGCGCCGAGGTTGATGCCCCGCTCACTGGCCAACCTTTTGGCTTTGGGAGATGCCAGTACCTTCTCTGCAGTTGATGGGCGCGACACTTGTTGGTTTGCAATTGCCGGGTCTCTGGGCGAAATGGAAGCCTTTGATTTGGTAGCAGGCTTTGCTGCAGCTGGGGCCTGTTTTGGATTTGTTTCGGATGCGATATCCACTTCAGGTCCACTAGCGGATTCCGGAAGCGCAGCCGGCTCATCAGCAGAATCAAAAACTTCAGCTTTCGTCTCCACAATCGTGGCGATCACATTACCCACCGGGACATCCGCACCTTCGCCCGCACAGATGTCGGTCAAATATCCATCCGCCGTCGCTTCGACCTCAACCGTTGCCTTGTCGGTTTCGACCTCGAAAATAGGCTCACCACTTTTAATCTTGTCGCCGGACGCCTTGAGCCAAGTCACAATCACGGCGCTGTCCTGGTTCATTCCGAGTTGGGGCATCTTCACTTCAGAGGGCATGGACCAGCTCCCCGGCGACAATTTTGCGGGCGTTTTCGGCGACGCCTTCCGGTGTCGGTACGGTAAGATCTTCAAGGGCGGGGCTGAACGGCACCGGCACATCCATCGCACCCATACGGATTACTGGCGCATCAAGATGGTAGAACACCTTTTCGCTGATCCGCGCGGCGATTTCCGCAGTAGTGCCAAAGTTCTGATGACCTTCGTCGACAACGATGGCGCGGGATGTCTTCTTTACACTTTCCAGAATTTTCGCCTCGTCCAGGGGCACGATAGTCCGCGGATCGATTACCTCGGCACTGATCCCTTCTTCACCCAGCAATTCTGCAGCAGACTCGCAGACTTGGCGCATTGAAGACGTGCCAATAAGCGTGATGTCCGTACCATCGCGCAATATATTCGCCTCACCCAAAGGAATGAAATATTCCTCTTCTGGTACCTGCGCCTTGTCCTGGTACATTAGTTTGTCTTCAAATATCACCACGGGATTGTCATCGCGGATCGCGGTCTTCATCAATCCCTTGGCCTCATAAGCCGATGATGGCATCGCCACCTTGAGTCCCGGGATATGAGCGACCAGAGCATGGAGGCTCTGACTGTGCTGGGCCGCTGAACGCCGTGTCGCACCGAGATTGGTTCTAAGCACTAAAGGCACCTGCAATTTGCCACCCGACATGTAGTGCGTTTTGGCTGCCTGATTGCAAAGTTGATCCATGACCAGGAACAGGAAATCCCCGAACATCAGATCAACAATGGGCCGTGCGCCGGTCATCGCAGCGCCGACTGCTAGCCCCATGAACCCGGGTTCAGCAATCGGGGTATCGATTACGCGGTCGGTCCCGAATTCCTCGACCAATCCGCTTGTTACCTTGAATGGCGTGCCCGCCTCAGCAACATCCTCACCGATCAGAAAAACGCACTCATCGCGCCGCATCTCTTCTGCGATGGCCTCATTAACAGCTTGGGAAAAGGTGATTGAGCGCATCAATCGACCTCCGCATAAACATGCATACCCACTTCGGCTGCGTCAGGATACGGGGCATCCAGCGCATAGGCGACAGCCTCAGATGCCTCTACCCCGATAGCATCACGAACCCCGGTCAGGTCGTTGTCACTTGCCAGGCCTTCCTTGATCAGCCACGCGCCGAAGAGATCAATCGGGTCGCGGTTGTTCTTCCATTCGGCTTCTTCTTCCTTTGATCGGTAATAGGTCCGGTTGATGTCGCCGACGTGGTGACCGTGATAGCGATAGGTCAATAGTTCAACAAAAAATGGTCCTGCTCCCTTGCGTGCACGTTCAACAAGTTCGCTTGTCAACTTGTTGACAGCCAACACGTCCTGCCCATCAACCTGGTAGGCTTCGATACCAAAAGCTTTCGCCCGCGCCGTGATTTCACCAGCGGCAATTTCATCCGTGCGGGTGTATTCGGAATATCCGTTATTCTCGCAGACATAGATGACCGGCAATTTCCAGAGCGCAGCCATGTTCATGACTTCATACAGCAAGCCCTGGGCGGTTGCTCCATCACCGAAGAAGCAGACCGTGACGTCGTTCGCACCCTGCAGCTTGGCGCGTAAAGCTGAGCCGGTAGCAATTCCCATTGACCCGCCAACAATGGCATTTGCACCAAGGTTTCCATTCGACTGATCGGCGATGTGCATGCTGCCACCCTTGCCACGGCAATAGCCTTCTCTCTTGCCTAGGAGTTCACAAAACATCTCTTTGAAGTTTGCGCCCTTGGCGACGCAATGTCCGTGTCCCCGGTGAGTGGAAGTTATCTTGTCGGTCGCCTCAAGCGCCTCGCAAACTCCAACAGCCACCGCCTCCTGACCGGAATACATATGGGTCAGTCCTGGCATTTTGGCGTCGAGATAAAGCTGATTTGCATTATCCTCGAAAGTCCGAATTCGAACCATCTGGCGGTACATACGAAGATAATCTTCGGCATTGTTTTTAAGCTTTTTGGACATATCGGCCCTCGTAGGAAACCTGGGTACGAGCCCTTATTTGTCATTAATACCTGTTTGCGATCGGCAGTTCCTCAGCAGGAAATAACGAGATCACTTCGACGCCATTGTCAGTGACCACAACTTCTTCCTCGATCCGGGCGGCAGAGAATCCGTCCTCCGCAGGGCAATAGGTTTCCAGCGCAAAGACCATGCCTGTCTGGATTTCCATCGGGTGCTCAAGGCTGACCGCACGGCTGATGATCGGGCGTTCATGCAAGGCGAGGCCAAGCCCATGGCCAAACTGCAGTCCAAATGCGGCGTCTTCATTAGGGAAACCAAATGCTTCGGCCTTTGGCCAGACTGCAGCTACCTTGTCGGTAGTAACACCGGGCTTGATCAATTCGATCGAGGCATCGATCCATTCGCGTGCCTTGACATAAGCGTCATGTTGCGCAGGCGTCGCCCGGCCAATATTGAATGTGCGGTAATAGCAGGTCCGGTATCCCTGATAAGATTGTAGAATGTCAAAGAACGCTTGATCTCCGGGCCTAAAGTAGCGGTCTGTGAAGTTATGGGGATGCGGGTTACAGCGCTCACCGCTGATAGCATTGATCGCCTCGACATCGTCCGAACCCATCTCGTAGAGCATCTTATTGGAAAGTGCGACGATATCGTTCTCCCGTATGCCTGGTTTCAGCTCCTCATAAATCATGTGGTAAACGCCATCGACCATGCTGGCTGCCTGGGTCAAGAGCTGGATCTCGTCCCAATTCTTGATCTCGCGCGCTGCAAGCATGATCTGCTGGCCATCGATTACATGCAGACCCTCTTCCTGAAGTGCGTGGAACATGGCCGTTTCTGCATAATCCACACCCACCGGCATGTCGGCCATGCCAGCATCGCGAATGAGGCCGGCAATCTGTTTGGCGTATTTCCTCATCAAGCCGAATTCGGGCGGTATTGTCCCGCGCATACCGACGACGCCAGCCAGGCAGTGATCTGGCTCCAGCCAGTCTGAATATTTCTGGTGGTGGACTGCGGCAGAACCAAAGTCCCAGACATAAGGACTGTCATCACCGGTGAGCAGGCAGAAACGGCACATCTTGTCTCGTTCCCATTCCCCGATCTTGGTGGCCGAGACGTATCGGATATTGTTTACGTCAAAAAGCAGCAATGTACCCGCAGGCGAATTTGCTAGCGCCTGTCGTGTTCTACTCAGTCGGTAGCGGCGCAGGCGGTCGTGATCAATCCGGCGCTCGAAATCGACGTTGGTGTGCCCCCAGGCCGGCAGGCGGCCCTCCCAATGCCAATTGGGTTCAAGATCCTGGGGTGTCAGTACGTTCGGTGTGAGGGCACCCATTTCGGAGCTCCTTCCTTGTACCGGCAAAACTGGCCGGAGTGCTTTCGAGAACTAATTTACTGCAGGCAGTTGTTTGCGCGTTTGCGCTGTCAAGGTTGCAGCTCGTACCTCACTGCATGATCATTCCACCGTCGATCATGATCAACTGGCCGGTCATGTAGTCGGACTCGTTGGAGCAGAGAAACGCCGCAGTTCCTTGGACGTCTTCAGGCGTAGAGAGCTTTTTCATAAGGATCATGGTTTGGGCAAGGTGGTCCATTGATTGCCCCTCTTTCTCGAACATGCCGATCTCCACCAAGTCCTTGTCGAGCTGTTCCCAAAGCTCCGTCTTGACCACGCCCGGGCCGTAACCGTTGACGGTGATTTTGTGTTCCCATAACGCCTTGGCGCCACCGATAATCATCGCAAGTACCGCATATTTCGAACAACAATAGGGGATCACATCCAAAAAAGCGGTTCGCGATACGATCGATCCCACCGGGATGATCTTGTAGGGATGACCCTCCATGGGGCCCTGTGCAATCATCTGCCTCGCAGCTTCCTGCATGCCGAGCAGGACGCCCTTGGCATTGATGTTCATGATCATATCCCAGTTATCTTCATCGATATCCATGAACATACGCGGCTTGTTTACGCCAGCATTCAAGAGCGCAACATTGATCGAGCCAAAGGCATCAACGGTTTTGGCAACGGCTGCAGCATTGTCGTCGCGTGACGTCACATCCATCTTGACCGCAACGGCTTTGCCGTTCCCAACTGCGTTGATCCGCTCGGCTACTTTGTTCACACCGTCCAGATTGATGTCACCTATACAGACATTTGCACCCTGTCGCGCAAAATACTCCGCATTTGCAGCCCCCATACCCTGGGCAGCGCCAGTAACAAGAATGTTCTTTCCGGCGAGTCTTTGCGTGTCCATTGTTGAATCCTCCCAGAGCGCGTCTAAAGTCAATTAGCGCAAATCTGCCGCGTCAATTTTGTGCTCTGTAGTGAAAATCTATCCAAATTGGATATTTTTTGTCCATTTCAGACAGAATTGGCGGAGTTTCGGTTTGTACGATATGAGATTTTGCTGTCGACGACACGGGATCGTCTGAATTTCCCAAGGGAGGATGCAATGACTACATTAAAGAAAGCGCTCCGCATCGTGGCGATAGCTGGCGTCGCAAGTGTGGTGTCGACTACGGCGATCGCGCAATCGATCGTATCGTTCAACGGCCCTGCAGGTGAGGCCTATATCGGCCGTTTCATCAAAGGTATCAAGGAAACTGCGGCACTCAAGGGTTACGATATCAAGGTCTTCGAAAACCAGTTCAACCAGGCAGAACAGGACCAGCAGGTACAACAGGTTCTTGCAGCAGGCGTGCTACCTGACGTGTTCATCTGGTGGCCTTCAGACGCAGTAGCAGGCCTCGGTTCCCTGCGCGCACTGGCAAAAACCGGAGTTCCGGTCCTGAAAATCAATCAGTTGCCGAATGAGCAGGACAAGCAATACATTTTCGGCTATGCAGGTCCCGATGACCGTCTTCGCGCCCGCAATGCCGGTTACATGATGCGTGAAGCGGCAGCAGCAAAGAAGGCAGCTGGTGGGGATGGCTTCAATGTGTTGGTACTGTCCTACCCACATAGCTATGGCGGCTATGGCCTCTCGATCAATGCATTCAAGGAAGCAATTGCAGGCTCTGATCTCAACATTATTGGTGACGTTGATGAAGGCTTCGGTCAGGCAAACGGCTACAAGGGTGCCGCCAAGGCAATCGCGGCACATCGGGATGAGGGAATCCACTTTGTTTATGGGATGGATGATGCAATTCTGACTGGCGGTATCAAGGCACTTGAAGAAGCTGGCTACAAGATGGGTGATGACGTTGTTGCCGTAGGTACGGTTTGCAACGGTGACAAGCAGCTCATCGAAGAAGGCAAACAATTCGGCACAACACTTCAATCACCACTTCACGAAGGTCAGCTCGCTATCAAAATGGTTGAAGAATATCTGAAGACAGGTGAGCTTGAAAACTACATCAACTTCACGCCAAACCCGGCAGTAACTGCAACCAACATGGAAACAGTTGCGTTGCGCGGATTCGATGGCAAGCTCTACGGTATCGACGAGCTCTGTTCGGGTGCTTGGGGCGGCTAACCGGAAGCAATTAGAAGGTGCCTGAGCGATTGGGCGCCTTCTTTTCTGCTATAAGGGAAACTGCCAATCTGGATCAGGGAGGAAGCGATGGCGGATCAACCGCTGCTTAGGCTCACCGACATCAATCGCCACTACGGCGCGATCCAGGCATTGAAGGGCGCAAGTTTCGAGATCAGGCACGGTGAAATCATGGGGCTGGTCGGGGAAAACGGTGCCGGAAAATCCACTATGGTCAAGATCATCGGTGGATTTGATACAGGATTCACTGGCGAGTATTTTTACGATGGTGAGATTCGCCAATTCAGCGGGCCCACAGCGGCAGAGCAGTCTGGCATTGCCATTGCACAACAGGAACTCAGCCTCATCCCGACGATGAGCGTGGCCGAAAACATCTTTCTTGCAGGTGACGGCGTCCCACAGGTGGCCTCAAAGGGATATCTGGCGAGGAAGGCAAAGCCGTTCCTTGAGGAAGTTGGACTTGGTCATATCAACCCATTGCGTGCCACGAACCGGCTTTCAGTTGGCGAACAACACCTAGTCGAGGTTGCCCGCCTGATTGCCCACAACCCGCAAGTATTGATCCTTGATGAGCCCACAGCGGCACTGGGCGAGACAGATTCGATACGCATCCTCGACATGGTTGGTCGACTTAAGGAACGCGGAAAGTCCGTGATCTATGTCAGTCACCGTATGGATGAAATCTTCAAGATATGCGACCGGATTACCGTGCTGCGTGATGGCGAAAGCCAGGAAGCGCGCGCAGCAAAGGATATGGATGTCAACAGCCTGGTCGAATTGATGTTGGGGTTCGAACTGGGCGACATGTATCCGGAGCGCAAAACCATCAAACGCACCGAGCCGGTACTGAAAGTCCGGGATTTGTGGCCGGACGGTATCCTCGAACCAATCAATTTCGATATCTACACTGGTGAAATCCTAGGATTGGCCGGGCAACTGGGTTCTGGCACTTCCGAGATTCTCGGCGCAATGGCTGGATCTACAAAATCCCGTGGCGGATCGCTGCATTTTCAGGGAAAGGAATTCCTCCCCTCGCGCCCTAAGGATGCGATCCGCCGCGGTATCGCTTATTGCTCAGAAGACCGCAAATATGACGGGCTCTTTCTCGGCCGGCCGATCATGGAGAACATGTCCGCCCCGGCACTTGAGAAGATTTCGAAGAACGGCATTCTGAACGGTGCCAGGGAAAGAGCTCTAGCCACCGAGAATGCGGTTAAATTCACCGTTGATCCAAAGCGCCTGCCGCAGGAGGCGGGTGTTCTGTCCGGAGGAAACCAGCAGAAGGTTGCGCTCGGCAAGTGGCTGTCAATTGCGCCCAAAGTAATCCTGGTGAATGAACCGACACGCGGCGTGGACGTGGGCGCCAGGGCCGAAATCTACCAGATCCTGCGTGAACTCGCTGATCATGGGGCGGCCATTGTCGTTGCCTCTACCGATATCCAGGAAATTACCAATCTTCCCGATCGGATAATCAGCTTCTATCGCGGAGTACAAATCGGAGAACTGGCGCTGGAAGACATGACTTCAGCCAATATTCTGGAAATGATCACGGACCCGTTCCATGAGGCCGGCATTGCGGTTTCGGAGAAGGAATCATGACCGACGTGACTGCCCCGACCGACGACTTAAAATTCGTTCAACGCATCCGGCGGGATTATTCGCCGCTAGTAATTGCGATGGTTGGGCTGTTCGTCGTTATCTTCGTGGCTGGAGCCGTGTTTACAGACGACTTCCTTACCTGGTTCAACATCAAGACCATCATTCGTGACGCCGCACTTGTGGGTATAATGGCCATCGGGCTGACATTCGTAACGCTCAGCGGAAATTTTTTCCTGCTTTCGATGAAGGAGATAGCAGCACTATCCATCATCTGTTTCGCGACGCTCATGGGTGCGGACTGGAACCAGTGGGGTGCAGGTGAAGGTGATCCGACGACCTCCGCATTGGTGATGACTTTCTCCGTGGCGTTTCTTGCCACAATGATCATCGCGACCATTGCCGGCGCTGCGCAAGGTGCCCTGATCGGACTGGGCGGCAATCCTATTGTTGTAACCCTCGGTGCGGCAGGATTGTTTTTTGGGATCGGGTCATGGTGGTCAGACAACCTCGTCGTCAGCTATCGCCGCCCGCACGGGGCCGAATGGCTCGGGACCGGATCTTTCATTGGTGACATACCGAACATCACGGTGGCCTTCATCATTATCGCGGTCGTCGCCGAGCTGACGCTGCGCTACACAACCTTCGGGCGGCAAGTTTACCTTGTCGGTGCCAACCGCGCCGCGGGCCGGGCAACAGGCCACGAGAATTTTGGAATGGCGATAAAGTGCTGCATCATCGCCAGTGTATGTGCGGCCTTTGTCGCTGTCGCATTCTCAGGGCAGGTTTCATCAGCCCATGTGAACTATTTCTCATCCGAATTCGGATCCTCTGGCGACATGACAATTATGGTTATCGCAATTGTCATGGTCGGCGGTAACTCGATCATGGGCGGCTACGGTTCTACGCTGCGAACATCGCTTGGGGCAATTTTCATTTCAACTGTAGACAATATGATGGTCCTGAACGGCTTCAACTCAGGTGCACGCGTGCTTGCCGTCGGCCTCATGATTGTCTTTTCCATCATCGTCTTTGCTCTTGTCCGCCGCGGAAGCCGGGCCGTGGAATAGGAGAAAATCATGGAACGCATCAAAAATTGGGTAACAGAAAATCCTGACTTGAGCTTTGCTATCCTGTTGGCGGTCTCCGTCTATACCTTCTTTGCGATAACGGAGCCGCTTTTCTTCACGCATCGTACCGGGTTTGCGATCATGGAACGGTTCGCGGTTCTTGGCTTGGTAGGTCTTGCGTTGACATTGTGCATCATCGCCGGCGAAATCGATCTCTCTATCGGATCAAACGCTGCACTTGCCGCCGTGATCACGGTGAGGTTCACCGATAGTCTCGGCGCTGTAAACGCGCTTTTGATTGCTCTGGCGATTTCGACGATAATCGGCATCATCCAAGGCTATTTCATTGCCTACTTGCGAATTCGGGCGATTGTCCTGACGGTCGGGACCTTGATGCTCTTGCGTGGCGTTGCATTATTTGCTGCCGAAGAAAAAACCGTCATGCTGACCGATTTTCGAATTCCCGACTTCATCTCGACGAAGATGCTTGGCTATTTTTCGCCGGCTTCACTACTGGTAATCGCCATGTTTATCATTGTGGGTTTGTTCATGACCTACACCCGCTACGGTCGCGAGATTTATGCGATAGGCGGTGCTCGAAAAGAAGCCCTGGCCTCCGGCATTTCGCTCAAGCGGCCAATGATAATTGTCTTCGCGATCTCGGGCTTCTGTGCCGGGCTTGGCGGCGTCATAATCGGTCTTCGCTCCGGGACAGCCCAGGCGCTTGGACTGCAATATCTTCTTTTGGCCGGGACGGTTGCTGCGTTCATAGGCGGCGTATCTATCCTTGGTGGAAAGGGAGGCGTCATCGGCGCTGCCATTGGAACATTGACCGTTAACTTCCTTAATACCGGACTGGTTTTCAACGTAACGCCGGCCTTTATGGTCCAGTTGTATCTGGGCGTCCTTCTGTTGGTCGTGATCATGTTTCAGACCGGAAGCCGTGTCTTTGAAAACCGGCAGCAACGAAGCCAGATTCTCAACGACGTGGATCAAAGACGAAATATCTGGGCAGACAAGATATCTGGAATTCGACGATCAAGCGGATAACGCACTAGGCTGGAAGAATATCCAAAATGGACATAATATGCCGGATCACTTGCAAAGAACGGTCAGATTATGTCGGAAATGCCCGAAATTCTGCGAGAGGTCATGAGCCTGCAGCGGTCAAATTCCAGGGCCCGCCCGGAAGGACCATTTGAAAGCGACGACATCCCCCGCGCCAAAGGCATCACGGGCGAGGAGTTTTCCCTCTTCCTCGACTTCATTGATGCACTCGGCAAGGAATCGGATCAGGTTCTCAGCCTCAAGCGGGGCTATGATGAAACCCGGCTTATCACGACGCTTCTTCGTAATCACCTGCAGGGTAAACTGACCACGACCAGCTTTCTCGCAAACGCCAGCGGCCTGGGATATGGCACGGCGATCCGCGCCATCAAATCCATCGAGGAACGTGGGTTGATCATTCGGCGTCCACGCACAAACACCGGAAAGAGCTTCTCACTTCATCCATCAGACAAACTTGTGGCAGAATGGCAGGAATATGCCCGCCGTGTCCGCGGTGCAATTGGCGCCACCCTTGGCATAGGTGCCGCAGGCAAAGGAGGGATCGGGGATTATTTCTTCGGTGCATCCTACAGTGACACCGACACGATCGCGCCGCCGACCCCGCTGCAATCGAAACTGACCTTGCAAAACGATCTCAGCGTACTGGTGCATGCCGACCCGACATTCATGGCGATGAATGTATTGAAACGGCAATTTGAGGGGCTTTTCGGCGTTAACATCAACAGCCGAGCTCTTTCAATCGACCGCCTACGTCTGGATATTCTCGCAAATGCGGCTCTAAAGACTTCGCGTTATGACATCGTTGCATGCGATCTTCCATGGTTCGGCGAGTTTGCTCAAAAGGGTGTTCTGTTGCCGATCAGCGATCTGATCGCGGAAAGCGGTGAGGACCTTGCCGACTTTCACAAAGTCGCACTTGCCTCGGCCCGCTATCGTGGCATCCAATACGGCCTACCCGTGCAAACAACGCCGGAGCTACTTTGCGTAAGACGCGATCTCTGCGATGCTGAGGGAATTGGAGTTCCCTTCACGATCTCGGACACACTGACCGCCGCACGATTGATGCACAAGCGCGCACAAGGCCGTTCAGGCATTGCCTGGAATGCGGCGCGCGGAACACCGCTGGGCCATACCTTCATGTTTGTCATGGGCGCCATGGGTTGCCCTTTCTTGAATCTCGCGCGAGTGGGAGACCAGTTTGATGCAGAATGGCCACGCGGTGAAAACCTGCGGCCCTTACTGCAGTCTGAAGAAGCATTTGCAACGGCCGAATACCTGCGCGAACTTCTGGATTTCTCACCTACCTCCATCCTTTCCATGTCCTGGTACGAACGTGCGCGGGCCTATGCCGATGGTGAGGTTGCAATGGCTTACTGCGCGACCCTCCTGGCACCACTCTTCGAACTCAATTCGGAATCTCCCGCCCACGGCGTCACCGAGTTCCTTCCCCATCCTTACGGACCAGGCGGCAAGCCGATTGCACCGGTTGGTGGCTATGCGCTTGCAATCCCGTCCAATATTGCGCCTGAACGGGTGGGACCGGCATGGAAAGCACTGCAATTGCTTACCTCACGCGAGTCGATAAAACTCTATATCGAGAATGGTAGCCTCGTGACACCGCGCTTCAGCGTCAGCATGGATCCGGAAGTGCGGCGGATTTCTCCGGTTATTTCTATCGTTGATGGAATGGCCCGAACCGGAATATTGCAATATTGGCCGCGACCTCCAATCCCTGAAATTTCCGAGCTCATCGAAATTATCGGCACGCAGGTTCACGACATGCTGCAAGGCGCCATTAGTGTGGACAACGCTTTAGCAACAGCCCAGAACCATGCGGATTCACTCATGCGGTCAAAAGGGCATTACTAGAACTTTTTTGCCAGACTTTGCAGAACACTTGCTGGCCGGGAACGGCGTCTGCTGGAATTGTGTTATAAGGACTTAATGGCCGTTATGGGCCATAAACGGACGTTTTGGTGATTGAAGGGCTATGTCCGCTAAGTGCCAGAAGCTGCCATTAATAACCTAGCATAGGTTGATTCTACTGCGGGAATCCCAATGGGCTTACTTGGCAACTGCCTATTTGATCGGGATAGGCAGCCGTTGAATTATTAAGAATACGCGAAGCCCTTCAGCAGGAGCTTCCAGTGGGAAATCCGCTAGTTGATCGATACCAGTTCGATCGCAAAAATCAGGTCTTTCCCGGCGAGAGGATGGTTTGCGTCGAGGACTACTGAATTGTCATCGGCTTCGACCACCATGACCGGCATTGTCCTCCCGTCCTGGCTCTGCAACTGCAATTGTGTTCCAACTTCCAATGGAATGTCGGCGGGAATATTATCGCGCGGTACGGATTGTCGCATGTTTGGGTCTATGTGACCGTATGCGTCTGCAGCCTGCACATTGACAGTTTTCTTCTCTCCTACGGTCATTCCGGCAAGCGACTTGTCGAGCCCTGGTATGATTTGCCCGGATCCGACTACAAACTCTAACGGCTCGCGGCCTTGCGAGCTGTCGAATTCGCTGCCATCGACCAAGCTTCCAACGTAGTGAATTCGTACAGTGTCGCCCGATTTGACTTCGGTCATCAAGCAAATCCAATCATAGCTCAGGTGGGATATTGAGGCCACGCCAACACGCGGGTGCTCCGATGCCCCGTCAGGATACATTACGCCGCAGTGTTGTAAACCAAATTCCTCCTTGCCCAAACATGTCGACACGGATGTTCGCTTCGTGGCGAACTTTGCATCAGATCATGTCGCAGCGTATGGCCTGCATATGCGAAAATGCCGCCAACCCACATGGGCAATTACCTATCTGCTTGACTTATTGATGTGAAAGGTCCATGTGGATGACAAGAATTCTCGCGATCGCGCGGTTCGCCCATTCAAGATGGGTGTATTAGTTTCGAGACGTTTTCAATTAAATTATCGTTTGATCCAGGTGCGCGTGGACGAAGCGAGGCGGCCAGCACCATTTGCGCGCTTAATTGCGCGAAAGAGCCGCAATAAGGACAAACCGATAGTGCCAATCCAAAATTTTGCTGAGCTCGGCCTTTCCGAGCCGCTTATGCATGCTCTTAAGAGCACCAATTATCAACGGCCGACTCCGATTCAATCAAAGGCCATTCCGCTGCTGCTAAGGGGAGAGGATCTTCTTGGTATCGCCCAGACTGGTACTGGAAAAACGGCCGCATTCACGCTGCCGCTTCTGCACAATCTGGAAAAAGAAGACAGATCCGTAACTGCACGTCATACCAGGGCGCTAATACTCGCTCCGACACGTGAACTGGTCGTTCAAATCGCCAACAGCGTTAAAACCTACGGACGGCAAATACGTCTGCGGCACGCGGTTGTAATTGGAGGTGTCGGTAAGGTTCCTCAGATTAATTCGCTGAGGAAGGGCGTGGACATATTGATCGCGACCCCGGGCCGTCTAATCGAGTTGATCCAGGACGGTCATGTGGATCTGAGCCATGCTAACCATTTTATTCTCGACGAAGCAGATCGCATGCTGGACATGGGCTTCATTCGAGACATTCGCCGTATCGTCAACACACTGCCAAAACGCCGTCAGACGCAGCTCTTTTCAGCTACAATGCCAAAAGAAATTGACTTACTTGCGCAAGATATTCTTTGTGAGCCCAAGCGTGTGGAGATAGGCTCGCAAAGCGTGGCTGTCGATCGGATTAATCAGCAAGTCCATCATCTCGTCGCCGCTGCCAAACACGGGCGGCTGATGCAGCTTCTTGCAGAACCCGAGTTTAAGCGAGTGATCGTATTCACTCGAACCAAACGCGGCGCTGACAAGGTTGTAAAACGCCTCGGTGGTGATGGCGTCAACGCAGAAGCACTGCATGGTAATAAATCACAGGGTGCTCGTCAGCAGACACTAAAAAACTTCAGAAACGGCAATTTGCGTGTCCTCGTTGCAACCGACATTGCGTCACGTGGAATTGACGTCGACAATGTCACCCATGTCGTCAACTACGAACTGCCAAATGTACCCGAATGCTATGTACATCGCATTGGACGGACGGCGCGTGCCGGTGCTTCAGGTTGCGCAATATCCTTTTGCGACGAGAGCGAACGTCCTCACTTGGCATCGATCGAGCGCCTTATCCGTATGCCTCTGGAAGTTGTAGGCAAGAAACCCTCCACCGATACACCGACTTCGGAAAGGCGTAATTTCCGCGGTACGAAACAGCGGGTACCCGGTAAACCGAAACGACGATGGTCAAGACGACGAGCTAGGCAACGTGCTGCCTAGCAATTCCGGACCAGGGAGGAGGTCCAAAGCAGAAAACCCACTGGCCGATTTGAAGCAGCTGAACTTGAAGATGCGTGGCAGCGGCGAGTACGGCTTGCCGGGTACAATATTACTCTAATCGAATTTGAAAGGTGAATTCATGACAATAGGAACTGTGAAATTCTATAACGGCCAAAAGGGTTTTGGCTTTATCGAACCCGAAGATGGACAGAAGGATGTCTTCGTTCACGCAACTGCATTGGAGCGCGCTGGCATTTCGGGTCTGCATGAAGGACAGAAAGTGTCATTTGAAACCGAGGTCGATTCACGAAGCGGAAAAACGGCAGTCAGCACAATCGAACTCGTCTGACGCAGTTTTGAGCTATCGGCTCAACCAAGCAGGTTCGAAGTCGCGTTACTCATAACGTGCTTCGGCTTCGCTATATGGGAGGCCAATCATTTGACATCACAAGGAAACGCGGCTTGCGGCGATGCGAGGCAACCCGCCGCCGCTCGTAAACTTGGCCGTGAACTTGCGGTATACAGCCAGCCGGACAGCCTACGCGCAGTATTTGAAATCGCAATTACGATCCTGCCGCTGATTTGTCTGTGGATCACCATGTGGTTGTCGCTTGAGTATTCGTATTGGTTCACCCTGCTACTCGCCATTCCTACAGCCGGATTGCTTGCGCGCATGTTTATGATCCAGCACGATTGCGGCCATGGATCCTTTTTTGAGAGTCGTACCGCGAACGATTGGACCGGGCGTATCATCGGGGTCTTAACGCTTACTCCCTACTCGTTTTGGAAGCGTACGCACGCTATGCATCATGCACAATCCGGAAATCTGGACCGCCGCGGTATCGGCGACGTTGAAACGCTGACAGTTGCCGAGTATCAGGAAAAATCAAATTGGGGTCAGATGAAATATCGCCTTTACCGGCATCCGTTGGTGCTGTTCGGTTTAGGTCCGGCCTATCTGTTCCTGCTGCAACACCGAATTCCGGTCGGATTGATGCGCCGAGGTTGGCGACCCTGGATTAGTGCAATGGGAACCAATCTCGCGATTGCGATCTCGATCTTGGCATTATCATGGATAGCTGGCCCCAAAACGGTGCTGCTCATCCACCTGCCAGTTGTTCTGCTTGCCGCAATGTTTGGTGTCTGGCTGTTTTTTGTACAACATCAATTCGAGGAAACCAGTTGGGACAAGGAGCAGGACTGGAATTGGCACGAAGCGGCGCTTAACGGCAGTTCGTTTTATGATTTGCCAGCCGTCCTACGATGGTTCACGGCAAATATCGGCATGCATCATGTTCATCATCTTTGCGGCCGCATTCCGTTTTATCGACTGCCCAACGTACTTCGTGATTACCCGGAACTTCGAAATGTCAGCCGGCTGACATTTCTCGATAGCCTTGGCTGCATTCGCTTGACGCTTTGGGATGAAGAAAAGCGAAGGCTGGTTTCGTTTCTGGAAGCGCGTGCCACTTCATGACGGCCCGATAAATCCAGCACCTATGCCCAGGCCAAATGTCTAACCGAGCCAAAAAGGAATAGTCTTGCAGGTCACAGTCAGAGAAAACAATGTCGACCAGGCGCTTCGTGTCCTGAAAAAGAAACTGCAGCGGGAGGGCCTGTTTCGCGAAATGAAATTGCGACGTGCCTATGAAAAGCCTTCCGAGAAACGCGCTCGTCAAAAAGCTGAGGCGGTTCGCCGCCGGAGGAAGCTCGAACGCAAAAAAGCGCAACGTGAAGGCATGCTTCCGCGCACCGGCTACAATCATCGGAGAAAATAGCGGTCCAACTCCAATGTCACGTCAGCAATCCTGGCTTCCTGCCTTCGGACCAGAGAATCATATTCAGAGGGTTGCGCCGACACGTGATCCATAAGAGAACTGGCATTACGCAATAGCGTTTCAAATTGATACTTCGGGGGTTTTAAAAGCGAGATACACGGTCTGGGTGACGTATCGTTCTTGTATTGGATTAAAAAATTCAACTGGCTCCGCCCGAGCATTTCCGAACGCTTGCTTCAAAACTCTAGTAAATGCTGGATCGGGTTTATCATTTGACCACAGGCCAAACCGACCGCCAGGTTTAACGTGCCTAGCCAGTTGCCGAAGTCCGGTTTGCCGGTAGAAATCCGAACTACGATCATCAAGCAAAGCCTCCGGCGAGTGGTCGATGTCGAGCAGTATCGCGTCAAATTGGCGCTCAGGCAAAAGCATATCAAAACCTTCGTGCCGATTAGCTAGTTCAAAGAAATCGCCCTGGCGAATCTCGCATCGCCTATCGGCTGAAAGCTTGGTGCCAAGCGGCACAAGTCCGGTGCGATGCCATTCAATTACCGCGTCAAGCATCTCGACAACCATCATCGAAGTAACATTGGCGTTTTTAAGGACCTCGTTTGCTGTATGTCCCAGACCAAGACCGCCGACCAGCACATCAAGATTATCGCCAGGTAAGTTTGCCAAAGCCAGTTGTGCGAGCGCAATCTCCGAGGCCGTGAACAGGCTCGACATCAGGAATTCATCGCCGAGTTTGATTTCAAATACGTCAATGCCTGATGACATTTCACGCCGGCGTCGGAGGCTTATCGCTCCTATCGGCGTAGGCTGGAAGTCAATTTCCTCAAACAACGAGCTCATATATGGTACTTCCTTCCTTACAATCACTTGTAGTTCCCTCGACCGGTAAGGCAAATACGGCAGCCAAGAAAACCTGCTAGACAACGAAGTGCTTAAGTTACCGGCATGTTGGTGACGTAATATGTCCAGGCTCGAAGAGATCTCATTATCTGTGGTTCGAAAGAGTTGATCAATGGCAGCAATTGGCAGATAGCAAGCATGACTTTTGGTTATCTGAATTTCCGCTTTGGGCCAGTTTCAGTCGTTATGCGCTAGTCCGCAGGATGTCTTCTTTCGGGTCTAATTCAGACATTCACAGAATATCGGTTTGGCGGCAGCTTTTGGCCCAAAAAGGATATATCATTTCGCGATAGAGGAAGCGCTACCCATTGCTGCATTTCAAATGGAAGGTCAAGACTTGTAGTTCGCCGGAAGTGCTCCAACGCGCTGAATAAAGTTGATCAACTAGATACTACAACCATTGTTCGATTAAACAGCAATTCTGCAGCTTAGAACTGTGATTGTAGCATGAGAAGTGATTGGACAAGGCCGATTGCACCGGAAATTGGCTGCATGGGGGCTTTTGCATCAGCTTCGATGCACAGAACAACTTCGGCCCTTTCCGCTAGCGGACTTTCACGACTGTCGGTAATTGCAATGATGCGTCTACCGGAAACATGTGCATCCATCACGGCATTCACGACAGGCTGGGAGTAGGGGGGAAAGGCAATAGCAACCAGTGTGTCTTCTCTGCCGATGGTGCTGATTTGGGGCCCCGCCATGCCGCCGGTAAAATCCAAATGACTGCTTGCCCGCTCTGATCGCAACAGACCGTAAACAAGATAGTCAGCGATTGGCCTGGATCGACGCAATCCGGCCACATAAACGTGCCCGGCCTGCCTTATCATTTGTGAAGCCTGTCCAATCGCAGCCGGATCACAGGAATTGCGCCAATGCTCCAATGCGGCAATGTTGGCGCTGACACTATTGTCCAGCACCTCCTCGACACCCCTAGGCGGTGTATTTTCGTCAGACAGTACCTGCTCTCGTGTCGCGGCTTCACCCTCAATGAGCCGTTGACGGTAGATGCGTTGGAGGTCTGTAAATCCCGAAAATCCGAACTCCTTGGAGAACCGGATTAGTGTTGAAGGCTGAACTCCCAACTGCTCGGCGATTACCGCGGTTGTGTTCAGTGCGATCTGGTTTGGCTCTTCGAGTGAAGCCCGCGCGATTCGCTGCAGATGAGGGCTCAAGTCCGCAAATCTGTCCCTGATTGTCTGCCTTAAGGCATCAAAAGTCTTCGGTGTATCGTTTTCTTTTTTCACGAGAAATCACTCCTGGAGACATTCTAATAGAAAATTTGTTCAAAATCTATGAATATTTCTTCTTGACGTTGTTAGAAAAAATATTCAATCATATTGATCAGGCATTCAATTGGCCTGACGGGCGGGCCTAATGCCTGAATATCAGAATCCGTTTTGGGATTTCTTGGAGGAATCAATGTCAAAAACCAATATCAGTCGTCGTCGACTTTTGACGACAGCCGCAGCGCTTGGCGGCGGCGCGGTATTTTTCGGCCCCTGGAAGCATAACCGGGTCTACGCAGCGGGCACCGACAAACCCATCAAAATTGGAATTACGTCCGATGCCAGTGGTCAATACGCGAACTCCGGAGCCAGCGATCGCCGTGGTATGGGAATGGCGATTGCCGAGTTTAACGACAAGGGAGGCGTGCTGGGCCGGAAGATCGAGACGGTCCATATCGACACTGAAAC
Source organism: Salaquimonas sp. (assembly GCA_028289365.1). Taxonomy (GTDB): domain Bacteria; phylum Pseudomonadota; class Alphaproteobacteria; order Rhizobiales; family Rhizobiaceae; genus BOKV01. Next base: position 32,772 of record JANQQM010000198.1, read on the forward strand.
CACACCAGCCACGGGTAGCCGAGTCGCCGAGCGCATGATTACGCGCGAGGATGCCGGTTTCCTTATCGGGGCGGTCAGTTCCGGTGTTGCTAATGCCATCAGCCAGGTCGCGCAGAAATATGGCGTGATTTACCTGAATACGAATTCCTCTTCGCCTACCGAAAGCGGCAAGAATTGCCACCGGGTGAAGTTCGTCTGGGATGGTAATGGATCCAACTTCGCACAGGCAGCGGTCAAGAACGCAATCGAGGCTTATGGCGACAAATGGATGCTGCTCACCAATGACTACGGTTGGGGTCACGACACGGCAAATGCCACGAAAAAGCTCCTGGCCAAATATGGCGGCAGCGTCGAAGACGAGATTCTTGTTCCGCAAGGTACACGGGATTTCTCGTCCGCATTGCTGAAACTGCAACAGGCTTCGCCGAACGTGGTTGCAGCTGCCGTTGGCGGTGACGACCAAAAGGCCATGCGACAGCAAGTGGCGCAGCTCGGCATGGGTCAAGCGCCGGCCTGGATCAACAACCAGCAGGATTGGCCAGATGTCTATGGCCTGCCGATTGAAAATCTGTTCGGGGTATTTGGAACCACCTGGTATTACAATCTTGATCTTCCGGGTGTGGATGATTTCGTCAAACGCTATCAGGCGATGTATACCGACACCAAGATGCGGGTGCCCGGCAATGTGTTCTACAACGGTTACATGGCCACGAAGAACCTCCTGCAGGCCATTGAGCGTGCAGGCACCACGAACAACATCGCTGTCATCAAGCAGCTTGAGGGCCACAAGATGTCCGCCGAAGAGCGGATGCAGCACCACGATGCCTATATCGACCCTGCTACCCATCAGGTCCAACAGACCATTTACCTGGCAACTGCCAATACCGGAACGAAGGATAGTGACGACATGTTCAAGATCCTCTCCAATTCCGCGCCGGAAGACGTCCAGGATCTGGGCGCGCAGGATAGCTGCAAACTGGAAAGCTATGAGGAAACGGCGACATTTGACGCCTAATCATATCAAGCAAATGGCCGGTTAGTTTCAATCGGCCATTTCAAGCTTCAATGGAAATTCCATCCCGATGATTCAACTGCTGCCACACATCTTCAATGGCCTGACACTGGGTTTGCTCTTTGCTCTTATCGCTCTGGGTTTCACTTTGATCGTCGGGGTCATGGAAGTCATCAATCTGGCACATGGTTCGCTGTTTGCCTTGGGTGCCTATTTCGCTTTGACCCTGATTGGTGTCGACCCGATTGCCGATACAGCTGTTGGCCGGTGGTGGTTAGACCAAGCGATTGAAATTCGCTATCTGACCGCGCTTGTCTTTGCACCTCTGTTGGCCGGCTTGGTGGGAATGATCCTGGAAATCTGCCTGCGCCCGACATACGGAAAGGCGCCACTTTACGGGTTGTTGCTTACCTTTGGTGCAGCGCTGGTGATCGAGGAAGCAATCCGGGTCGTGTGGGGTTCCGGCGAGCAGTATCTGCAGATCCCGCCGGCGATAAACGGAGCGACCATTTTCCTCGGAACAATCTTTTCAAAGTACAAGTTCTTTGCAGCTGCATTCAGTGCGCTGGCAGTCATTGGTGTCTGGCTGTTTCTCGAAAAGACCAAATATGGCGCAATCATCAAGGCAGGGGCACATGATAGCGAGATGGTTCGAGCCCTGGGTTATGACCTGACAAAGCTCCGGCTGTTTGTGTTCGGCTTTGGTGCTGCGCTGGCCGGTTTGGCAGGTATTATCATGGTGCCGATTTGGGGTCTGCGACCACATGTTGGAATTGATGTCGTTATTCCTGCCTTTCTGATAATTGCGCTTGGCGGAGTTGGTTCGTTTGAGGGAGCGATCGTAGCTTCCCTCTTGGTGGGCCTCGCTGTCGGAATCACCGGCGCCTATGCCTCTGCATGGTCAATGATGTCCATGTATATTTTGCTGATACTGGTACTCGGCTTTCGTGCTCGCGGTTTGTTCGGCAAAGCCTCAGCCCTGGAAAACTGAGCCCATGATCACGCTCTCTGACATATCCCCTCAAAGCCGCAACCGGGTCAATCCACAACTCTTGACGGCTGCAGTGCTGATTTTCTCCGCCCCAGTCTGGCTGCCGGCTATAGGGCTCTACCAGTATATCGGGTTGGAGATCGCGATCTGGATAATCTACGCCATGGGCTTTAACCTGTTATTTGGCTATACCGGCTTGCACAGTTTCGGCCACGGCGCATATCTAGGTGTTGGTGCCTATGCCTTCGGACTGTTTCAGCACAATATCGCAGTAAATCTGCTTGGTGGTTTACTTGCCGCGGTCGCGGCAGCAGCAATTGCCGGATTTCTGGTTGCCCTGTTCCTCTCCCACAGGCGTGGCCTTTACTATGCGCTGTTGACCATCGCCTTCGGACAGGTTTTCTGGTTTTCGGCAATCAAGCTGAGATGGCTAACCGGCGGCGAAGATGGTCTGCTGAATATTCCACGCCCACCGATAGAACTGCCGGGCTTGAGCATTGATCTCAATGACAATGTAACGCTGTATTATCTTGTCGCCGTGATCCTGCTTGCTGCCCTGTTTCTGCTCTGGCGCCTCGACCACTCGCCGTTTGGCCGCGTGTTACAGGCAATCCGCCAAAATGAAATGCGCACGCGATTTGCAGGTTATGATGTATGGCGGTTCAAGGTCTCCGCATTCACCATTTCGGCGATGTTTGCTGGCCTGGCCGGCGGGCTATTCGCCATGGCGCAACAGAGTGCCTATCCAGATGTCATGGCTGTCCACCAATCAGGGCTGATCGTGATGATGGTTCTGGTTGGCGGCGGCCTGGTGAACTTCTGGGGTCCGGTCTACGGTGTCATCATCTACTACATCGCACGCGATTTTCTCGGCGGGATCACCGAAACATGGTTGCTTTGGTACGGGCTGATGTTTGTAATCATGGTCATGTATCGTCCTGAAGGCGTGGCCGGCATGTTGCACATGGTCAAAGGCCGTTTCGTCAAGCCTTCCAAACTAAAACAGTTGGGTGTGTGATGGCCGTGTTTGAAGCAACAGGCATTCATAAACGGTTCGGATCATCCGTCGTTCTGGAGAAAATCGATCTGCAATTCGAGACCGGTCAGATTAGCGGTATCATGGGGCCGAATGGCGCAGGCAAGACCACGTGTTTTAATGTTTTGACGGGCAGATATAAACCAGATCGGGGCCGCATTCGTTTTGAAGATGCCGACATAACCGGCCTCTCGCCGCAACAGATCGCGCATCGAGGCATATCGCGAAGCTTTCAGATCATGAACCTGTTTGATGACAGCGCAGTTATCGAGAATATCATGATCGCGCTGCCTCAGTTTTATGGTGACAGAAAGAACATATTCAGGTCGGCATTTGATAACGAGAAACTTGTCGGCGGCGCCATGGCGGTATTGGAGCAGGTAGGTCTCTCACCAAAGGCGTGGGAGCCCAGCAAATCGCTGTCTTATGGCGATCGCCGCGCGCTGGAAATTGGTGTGGCACTTGCAGCAAATCCCAGAATTTTGTTCCTGGATGAGCCAACCCAGGGATTGGGCGCTAATGCCACGCTGAAACTGTCAAATCTGATCAACGAACTCCGCGAAAGATACACAATCGTCATAATTGAACACGACATGAACTTTTTGTTCGATCTGGCGGACAAGATCTCCGTCATCCACTGGGGACAGGTCATTGCTGAAGGATCGCCTTTCGAGTTGCGCACAAATAAATGGGTGCAGCGATCTGCTCTGGGTGAGGTGGCGTGATGTTGGATGTTCAGGGGATTGAGGTGTTTTACGGCGAGACCCAGGCTGTTTTTGGGGCCTCTTTGAATGTCGGCAGCGGCGAGATCGTATCCTTGCTTGGCCCAAATGGTGCCGGAAAGACCACGACTATTCGATCCATCATGGGTTTGACAAGTGCCAGGCGCGGCAGGATCCAGTTCGACGGCAAAGATGTCACCCATGATCAGACCCACAAAATAGCCCAAAATGGATTAGCCTGGGTGCCTGACGACCGCAGGATTTTTCCAACGCTTACCGTGTCGCGCAATCTCTCGATTGCGAAGAAGAAAACGCGTTTTCGCTCGTGGTCTATCAGTGAGATGTTCGAGATTTTCTCTGCGCTCGAACACTTGATGCCGAGAGAATGCGAAAATCTGTCCGGCGGTGAAATGCAGATGGTCGCGATTTCACGCGCCTTGCTCGGTTCTCCCGGCTTGGTGCTCTTTGATGAACCTAGTCAAGGCCTTGCGCCAAAGATTGTCCAGGATGTGATGAACACGATCACCCGACTGAAAGATGAAGGCATTTCTGCGCTCATTGTCGAGCAGAACGCAATTGCAGCACTGGAGGTCTCGGACCGTGCGTATGTCATGGATCGGGGCACCATAATCTACGAAGGTGATGCTGCAGAATTGCTTGAAAATACCTCGCACAGACGCAAGCTGATCGGGATGTAATGCGATGCTTTCAGTCAATAATCTCGAAAAGATCTATACAAAAAGCCGCTTTAATCGAACGCCCACATTTCAGCTGCGCGCGGATTTTGCAATCGAAGAACCGTCAATTGTTGGCATGATGGGTCCCAATGGTTCTGGGAAGACAACCTTGTTCGAACTGATTACCGGCTCGAATACACCAACTGCCGGGCAGGTTCTGGTCGACGGAAAGAACATCCATGATGTCCGTACCGACGAACGGGACAGATTGGCAATCCATTATCACCAATCCTACCAGGTAAGGCATTTCTCAAGTCTGAGGCCGAATTTTCTACTGAACAGGGCGGGGTGCGATTACCCGAAAGTGCACCTGTTTGATGAACCGCAATTCAACACCCAGGACGGTTACATCGGTTTTATGCTCGATTTCTTTCGGAAGCTGAAGGCCGACGGGCGACTGGTGTTTCTGTGCGTCCATCCAAACGAAAAATTCCATTTGGAGATTATGCAGGAAATTTGCGAGCAGTTTGTTTTTGTGCAGTCCGGCACGGTTTCGACCTACCCGAATTTCCATAGCCTGACGGAAAGGCCAGAAGTCAAAACCTATCTGGGGAAACTTCTTTTTGAGGAGCAGATCGCTTGACCGATACATTTCAAAAATCGGCCTACAGCACACCAGTCAACAGCGAGCAAGTGGAGCGTGAATGGCGCGCGAAAGGATTTACATTCGGTATGTTCCGCGATCCGCCGGGTCAGGAGTGGAACGATTTCGTCCATGACACAGATGAATATGTCGTGGTCGCTGAAGGCGAGCTGCAAATAACGGTTGGAGAGGAGATGGCTACTTGTACGGCCGGTGACTTGGTCTGGATACCAAGGCATGTCCTGCATTCCTTGAAAACATTATCTGATCGCGGTTCCGTCTGGTTGTATGGTTATGGGGACGGCAATGGCAGATGAGTTATGCGCTGCGCTCGTCGGCGCCGGGATGATCAGCCAGTTTCACCTGCGCGCATGGGAGAATGCGGGCATTAAGGTAGTGGCGGTCTGCGATATTGACCGGACAAAAGCAGAGGCTCGCGCAAAAGAATTTGGCGTGGATTTTGTTCACGACGATCCTGCAGAGCTGTTCGCAGAAGGCGGATTTCAATTGGTGGATATTGCTGCGTCTGTCGAAGCGCATGCACCGGTTACCCGAATGGCAGCAGATCACGGTGTGCACGTCCTGTTGCAAAAACCCATGACGGAAACCGTGCATGAAGCCGAGGAACTGATTGAGTATTTAAATAACCGTATTCGTTTCATGGTCCACGAGAATTACCGGTTCAGACCGCATTACATGATGGTACGCCAATGGATCAACGCAGGAAGAATTGGTGACGTCCGCCACATCAACATATTCTGTCGCGGGCAGGGACTGTGTCCGCGTGAGGGCCGGGAACCCTTTCTGGTCGAACGTCAACCCTATTTGACGGAATTTCGACGTAATCTCGTATTTGAAACCATGATCCACCATTTGGACGTGTTGCGGGCGATTGCCGGGCCGTTGAAAGTGGTCGCCGCGCGTTTGAACCGGTTGGCGACAGGGCTGCCCGGTGAAGACACGGCATCCATCCTCATGGAAGGTCAAAACGGCCTGATCGCGGTCGCGGACGGATGCATATGCGCTCCAGGCTATCCCGATCTGCATGGCGACCGGCTCGAGGTAATCGGCAGCAAGGGAACGATCCTGATGGATTACAACACGGTTTCGCTGGTAGGCTCTGACGAGCAGCCGGTCACTGTCGATCTGCTCGCTCGGTATCAGGAGTGTTTCGACACCGCCATAAATGCTTTTGTACAAGGCATAAGAAACAACACACCCTTCGAGACCGATTACCTGGACAATCTAGAAACATTGCAGCTCATGGAAAGCGTCTACCAGGCTGCAGGCGTGGAGGTTAAGCCCACATGAACATGGCCAACCCAACACTGACTCCAAAGGTCGACATTGAGGCGCTCGACCGATTGTTCAATGTCGAAAATCGACGCGTTTTCATCCCAGGCGGTTATGGTGCGATTGGCGAAGCCATAGCCTGGGGATTTGCAAGGCATGGCGCGCTTGTAGCCATCGCGGGCCCAAAGGAAGAAAAAGCACAAGCGCTGGCAGACAGCATTAATGACAATGGCGGCCGGGCTATTGGTCTGGCGCTGGACGCGCGCAGCGTATCGTCAATTAATGTTGCGGTAGACAAGACCGTTGAAGAATTTGGAGGCATTGACATTCTGACCAATTGTGTTGGTACGCAGATGGAACAAGACCTGCTGGAAGTCACGGAAGAATACTTCGACGAGATCTATCAGGTAAACCTGAGAAGTGCGATGTTCCTGGCTCAGGCAGTGGCAAGAGACCAGATCGATCGGGGCGAGGGCGGAAGGCATATTCATCTTCTCTCGGTCCGGTCACAACTCGCGTTGCGAGATCGAGGCTATTCAGCTTATTGTGCAACCAAGGGCGGCCTGCTGATGCTAGTCAAACAGCATGCGATGGAACTTGCACCCCACAACATAACCGTCAACGGCGTTGCACCTACCTTTATCAACTCCGACCGGATACAACCGCATATCGAAAACGACAGCTTTCACAAATTCATCCTGGATCGCAATCCACTGGGACGAATTGGAAACCCTGTCGAAGTAGTGGGCCAGGTCATCACCTTCGCAACTAGCGCTGGTGACTACATGACCGGTCAGGTCGTATTTGTTGATGGTGGGGTTACTGCTTCGCAATGAAAAAACTCAGATCTTCCCGTTGGTTCGACACCGAGGATTTACGCGGAATGGGACACCGTTCCCGTCTAATGCAGATGGGATACAGCCGGGAGGATTGGCACGACCGGCCGGCAATCGCAATCATCAATACATGGTCCGATATAAATCCATGCCACGCTCATTTCAAAAGTCGTGTCGATGATGTCAAACGTGGCGTATTGCATGCTGGCGGATTCCCGATAGAACTTCCAGCACTTTCGCTCAGCGAAAATTTCGTCAAGCCGACAACCATGCTTTATCGCAATCTGCTGGCGATGGAGACGGAAGAGTTGTTGAGGTCCCATCCGGTTGACGGTGCTGTTCTTATGGGCGGCTGTGACAAGACAACGCCGGGCCTTCTGCTGGGCGCAATCAGCATGAACCTGCCAACCATATTCATGCCGGCAGGCCCCATGTTGAGAGGCAATCTTGAAGGCAATGTAATTGGCTCGGGCTCCGACACCTGGAAGTATTGGGACGAATTGCGGGCAGGCAATATAGATCAGGATGAATGGCAAGCAGTTGAAGCGGGAATAGCCCGTTCCTATGGCCATTGCATGACCATGGGCACGGCAAGTACCATGACTGCCATTGCCGACGCGCTGGGCTTTTGTCTTACCGGCGCCTCGTCAATTCCGGCTGCTGATGCAAATCATATCCGCATGGCAACAGGTTGCGGAAGGCGGATTGTCGATATGGTGCGCGAAGGACTGAAGCCATCTGATTTCTTGACCCGCACATCCTTTGATAATGCATTAGCGGTTGCCATGGCCATGGGATGTTCGACCAATGCGATCATACACCTGATTGCGCTTGCCCGACGGGCAGGATTTGCGCTTGTTCTCGAAGACTTTGCCGCAGCGGGAAAACGAGTGCCGCTTCTGGCGAACATTCGGCCATCGGGTGAGAAGTATCTGATGGAAGACTTCTTTTATGCCGGGGGATTGAATGCACTCATGGCCCAAATGGAAGACTTGATTGATCGAGGTGCAATGACGATTACGGGCAAACCGATCGGAGACGCTATTTCAAAGGCCAAAACGCACCTGCCTGACGTAATCCGCTCCCGAGCTAATCCAGTTTCCGAGCAGCCGGCAATGGCTGTTTTGACCGGGAATCTGGCGCCGGATGGCTGTGTCATCAAGCCTTCAGCCGCTGAATCGCGCCTGTTGCAACATAGCGGCCCGGCCTTGGTTTTCGACAGTTGTAGGGAGATGAAAGCGAGGATCGATGATCCTGACCTTGTTGTTACCGCGGATACAGTGCTGATCATGCGTAATGCAGGACCACAGGGCGGACCTGGCATGCCTGAATGGGGAATGCTGCCAATACCAAAAAAACTGTTGCAGCAAGGTGTTCGCGACATGGTCAGAATATCCGATGCGCGTATGAGCGGAACCAGCTATGGCGCCTGTATTCTGCATGTTACACCAGAAGCGCATATTGGTGGTCCTTTAGCGCTCGTCGAGACAGGCGACATGGTTACGATCGATGTGGCAGCAGGTTCGATCAACATGCAGGTTTCTGACGCCGATCTGGCTACACGCCAGTTAAACTGGAAACAGCCGGAACCGATATATGAACGTGGTTATGGCTGGGTATATGCCAACCATGTGATGCAGGCAAACCACGGCTGCGACTTCGACTTTCTGGAAACCGGTTTTGGCAAGGCGATTGGCGAGCCGGAGATATTGTAGCGGAGGTTTTCATGGACAAGGCTCAACCCAAAATCCTTATCGGCGGGAAGTTTATTTCACAAACCGACCACGACCCTATTGATGTTCAAAATCCCTGCACCGGCGAAAGACTTTGGAGCCAGCCGGCTTGTGGCCAGGAACATGTCCAGGAAGCCTTGCACCACGCCAGAGAGGCATTGAAGACCTGGTCAGAAATTCATGGTTGGGAGCGCGGCCGGATCTTACGCTCCGTAGCAATCGAGTTGCGTAAAAGAAAAGAAGAAATTGCAAGAGCGCTTTCTCTTGAGGTCGGCAGGCCGGTTACCCAGTCCCCGGGCGAGGTCGATGCGGCGATTGAACAATTTGAATGGTTTGCTGGCGAAGCCCAAAGATTGTTCGGCGATAGCATTGCTTCCCGTCAGGGCGGCAGGCTGATAACCGAAGCTGAGCCGGTCGGTATTTGCGCGGCATTCACCGCCTGGAACTTCCCGGTAAATTTACCTGCACGCAAAATTGCACCGGCATTGGCGGCGGGCTGTCCGATTATTCTGCGCCCCTCGGAGCAAGTTCCTATGACATCAACGCTTATAGCCGAAGCCTGTGTGGCCGGTGGGGTTCCGCCAGGAGTCCTGCAAATGCTATTCGGCTATCCAGATGACATTTCTCCAGCGATCATGGAGGCGGACGAAGTTAGAAAGATTTCGCTGACGGGCTCAACCCGTGTCGGCAAAATCGTATTGGCGCAGGCGGCCGACACGATGAAACGCTGTTCGATGGAATTAGGAGGTCATAGTCCAGTTGTTGTATGTGCCGATAGCGATGTGGGGAAGGCGGCTACCCAATGTGCTGCCTTCAAGTTCAGAAATGCGGGACAAGTCTGCATTGCTCCCAATCGGTTCTATGTAGAGGAAGGTATTGCTGAACAGTTCACTGATGTTCTGGTTGCGGAAGCGGAAAAACAAAAGCTAGGCGATAGCCTGGATGAGACGACGACCATGGGGCCTTTGACCCTTGCCAGTGGACGCGAAAAGGTCGAGCGCCTGATCGCAGACGCTACGGAAAAAGGAGCTGAACTCAAAACAGGCGGCGATCGTCCCGATGGACGTAATGCCGGGTTCTTCCTTGAGCCTACAGTGTTGGCAGATGTGCCGGTCAATTCGGACATCATGCTTGAAGAACCGTTTGGTCCCGTCGCCGCCATATCCAGTTTCAGCCGTTTGGAGGATGCAATTGCTCAGGCCAATAGCACGCCGTTTGGCCTTGCCGCCTATGCCTTTACCAGCAATCACGAAAAGGCAGAGCAGCTTTCGAAACAACTTCATGCGGGCATGGTCGGCATCAATACGTTTCTGGTCGCGCATGCGGAAGCGCCATTTGGCGGAGTTGATCATTCGGGAATGGGCCGTGAAGGCGGCCCTGAAGCGATCAGGGATTATCAGAATACGAAACTCACACACATGATGTGGGAATAGTGTCTCCTGAGATCTTTTCCAGAGTTGAAATCAATTGAATTGCAATGAGTATTTTCGTCGACTTAATGAAATTGTACCAGGTGGTTCTCTTTACGTCACGGGACTTTCTACATCTGAAATTGTGCCGCCAATCTGATCCAAATCCGTTTGATCTTGATATTGTTGAGTAGACTACAAATGGCACAATTCGGACTTTTTAGTTACATCGACCTGCGGCGTATTTGTACTCAAAACCGAACGCCGCTGTACTGTAAAGCAGGTGGCACAGACTGCCTGCATAACTCTTATGAGAATTTAGAGTATCAGTTTTTTGAGACCGTTCGAATTTCGTAATGAGCAAGCCATTGCTTTAATCATAGCGGCTTCTGTTCAATGCGTGGTAGCGATCAGAGTGTACGTAAAGCTGTTCGTCGAAAAGTTTTTCAAAACAATGCGTTTATTTGGCGCCATGTTTGTATTGAGGAGCAAATGTCGATATTCGGACATAGTACGGACACAAAATTTGAGTGCGTTCAAGTTGCGTCCAATATTCGATTAACCGATTGAAATATCTTGATTATATGGTGCCCCCGGACGGACTCGAACCGCCGACCCGCTGATTACAAATCAGCTGCTCTACCATCTGAGCTACAAGGGCATGCGCGCGTGATTACCACAAATTTCGCCGATGTCCAGTATTTGCGACATTAACCATGTTGGAAAAAATACTTCCCAATCCAGCGCCGGGGCAGGGGCTTGACCTTGCGGTCATCTTAACACTTCATTAACTTGGAAATAATGCACAAACTGGGCGGTGTGGGCCGACCAATGTTCAGCCGGGCGATAGCCTGGCGCAAACCAGCGCAGCCGGGACGGCTGCCGGGAGTGTCCACATGTTGAATGCCCTGAGTTCAGACACATTTCGCAAATTTGCAACGCTGTTCAGCCTGCGTAACGGTATTGCGGTTCTTGCCGTGACCGCGTTGATGCTTGGCGGCTATTCCGTTTCAGATGCGCAGGCGAGGGGAGGCCAGAAAGGCTACTCCTCGGGCGGTCACGGTGGCGGAAAACCACGCATGCGCACCGGCCATCGCTCGAAGCAAATGTATGTTGGCGGCAAGCGCACCGGATATTACGGCAAGCGCGGCTATGGCCGCTACAAGAACACTTATCGCTCCGGAAGCGCCTTGCGCAATCCCGGCTCGCGCCATGGTGTAAAACATCGTGATCGTGGTCATCACCGCGCTGATCGTGGTTACCGCAACAACCGCAACTATGCGCGCGATCGCGGTAGATATAATGACGGTCACAGAGGCTATCGCCGCGACGGATACAGGGGCGGACGCGACTATGGCTATAGAGGCGGACGCGACCACCGTTACTCGAAGCATCACCGCAAACACTATCAGTACCCAGGTGGAAAGCGGTATGCGCATAACGTTCGCAGATATGA
>JANQQM010000204.1 GCA_028289365.1 Salaquimonas sp.
CAACGACCTGGCTCTCAAACTACCGCAGCTAGGGATCGCCGAAAGCGCGGTAACAGCAGCTGAATCGCGGGTATCCGCTGCAAAGCGCAACCTCGACGACACTATGGTCACCGCGCCGTTTACTGCATATGTCACCGAGCGTTTCGTAAGCCCTGGCCAGTCCGTCAGTCCGGGAGACAGGTTGGTGAAGCTTGTTGACAAGTCGTCTTTCGAGCTTGCTGTGGAAATCAGTGAGGAAGATTGGGCGCTGTTGGAGAGACCGTTAGAGGGACAAATTGCACGATTGCTGGATGGTGATGCCAATGAGATCACGAAAGCTACTATACGCAGCGGTGGCGGATACCTTGATGAAACAACCCGGCAGTACCGGATATTTCTTGAAGCCGCCAATCATGAATCGAATACGGTTTTGTCCGGAGACTTTGTAACGGTTTCGTTTAGCGGCGTCTCTGTTGATCACGCGATGGATATCCCATCCTCCGCCCTGACCCAGGAAGGTTTTTTATGGACAGTTGATGACGCTGACAATCTGCAGCGTTTTGAACCGGAAATCCTCTTCAGGCGTCATGACAGGGTGATTATCAAGGCGTTGGAGGGGGCTATCAATTGGCGTGTGGCGGTTGCTCCGCTTTTATCTTATCTGCCCGGCCAACACGTCGAACGCCGTTCGGTGGGGAATTGAGCCATGCATTTCCTGACCCGCTGGTTCATCCGCAATCCTGTCGCAGCCAATTTGTGCATGCTCTTGATACTATTTCTTGGTGTCTTGACGGTTTCTACGATCAGAATCGAGGGATTTCCCCGATTGCCGGCAGAAAGTGTTACTATTTCAACGACTTATCAAGGTGCATCCACCGCAAAGGTTGATGAGTTGATCACACAAAAAATCGAAAAGGCACTGGAGGGGCTGGAAGGCGTCAGAAGCATTTCGTCTCAATCCAGCGATGAATTCTCGCTGGTCACGGTGCGGCGAAACGGCGGTCAGGATCTGCAGAAACTGCTCGATAAGGTCAGGCTGAAGATTGATGCCGTGTCAGATCTGCCATCGGGAATTCAGCGACCGGTCATTGAAGACAGTAGTTACGAGTTTCCGGCATTATACATAAATCTTTACGGCGACACCGATGTCGTTACGTTGCAGAAACTGGCTGAGCGCCTACGCGAAGAACTCCTGACGCGGCCCGAAGTATCACGGATGAATGTCTGGGGACTGTTCGATCGCGAAGTCAACATCGACGTGGACCCTGAGGTGCTTCGGCGTTTCAATCTAACAATTGGCGATGTTGTCAATCGAATTAGAGCCAGTTCATTAAACTACCGGTCAGGCACATTGCGAACTGTCGGTGGTACAATCAGACTTCGCGCAGACAATCGTGCAAAGTTTCCCGCCGAATACGCGACTATACCAATCATAGAAATGCAAAACGGCACTTCAATCAATTTGGGTGACTTGGCGGATGTCAAAGACGCCTTCGAAGAGGGTGATTATCTGTTTCGATTTAATGGCGAGCCGACCGCCGGTATGGAAGTCCTTATCGGTCAGAAGGACAATATCCTTCAGGTTTCTGAAGCCGTTCAGGAAGTTGTCAAGTCGTTCGAATTCCAACTGCCTTCCAACGTGCAGATTGTCGTATGGGGCGACAGTTCCGGCTACATAGAAGACCGATTGAAGTTGTTGGGCACCAACGGCATTCAAGGCCTGTTGCTGGTGATCATTGTTTTGTCCTTGTTTCTCAATGTCCGGCTGGCGTTCTGGGTTGCCATGGGTATTCCCATTTCGATCATGGGTGCGCTTGCCGTAGCGGGATCCAAATGGGTCGATTATTCACTAAATGACGTGACGACCTTCGGTCTGATCATCGTATTGGGAATTCTGGTAGACGATGCAGTTGTCGTTGGTGAAAGTGTCTATGAGGAACGCCTTACAGAAGCTGATCCCATCAAAGGAACCGAAGCCGGAGTCGACAAGGTCGCAATTGCGACAGTGTTCGGTGTTCTGACGACGATCGCAGCCTTTTTTCCGATGCTCCTGCTAGACAATCCGCTGGGCAAGGCATTGGCCGGGTTTTCGGGAATTGTGATCCTGGCATTGATATTCTCGCTCATTGAAAGCAAATTCATCCTGCCGGCGCATCTCGCTCAAACCCGCATCAATTCCGTACCGCGAAATTTGCTCTCGAAGTCATGGGCAAGCGTCCAGAACCTATGCCGAAATTCCCTGAACTGGTTTCGCGATCGGATCTACGCGCCGATGCTTCGTGGTGCGATCCAAAATCGCTATGCAACGCTGATATTGTTTGTCGCGGCCGGTACGTTCGGTATGGGCCTGATTGGTCTCGGCAAGGTCAACACCGTGTTCTTTCCCGAAGTACCAGGACAGATTATCAACATTAATTTAGAGATGGATGCCCGCGCACCGGTCAGGCTCACGAAAGACAACCTGGAACGCGTCAGATTGGTCGGGCAGCAGCTCAATGGCGAGCTTCAACAGAGACATTCGCTGGAATTGGCGCCGATACGCTCGATGTTTCTCATCATTGAAGATGCCAGCTCCGCACAGCTTTTTGCTGAGCTGACACCCGTGTCTGACCGTCCCAAGCTGGGCATTCTGAATATCCTAAACGAGTGGCGCGAGAGAACCGGTGAGGTCGAAGGTGCAACCCAGCTTCAATTCACTGGTTCCGAAGAACTCGGCGGTGGATTTCAGATACGATTGTTGTCCAAGGACGCTGACGTGCTTCGGCTGGCAAGCCATGAACTGCGCTCATTTCTTGGCGAGATCGAAGGCGTTGAAAATATTCACGACACGCTTAGTTCCGGAAAACCGGAACTGGATATCCGTATCAAGCCGCATGCCCGAAATTTGGGATTTGATACCAGAACCCTCGCCTCACAGATCGGGAACGCCTTTGGCGGTGCCGAAGTACAGAAAATCAGGCGATCGGGATCGGAAATCCGTGTCATTGTAAGAAACCTTGATGATAAGCGCGACACCATAGACGATCTGCAAAGCACCCTGTTGCGCAGCAAAGATGGCAAATGGATTCCGTTTTTGTCAGTTGCGGAAATCAAAGGCAGGTATGTTGCGGGAACCATATACCGACAGAATGGAAAGCTGGCCAACACAGTCGCAGCTTCGATAAATCGCGCGATTGTTGCACCAGAGGAAGTTGGCCAGGCAGTAATGGAAAATCTGGTACCGGGGCTTGTTGCCAGATATCCATCGATCACGGTGGAAAAGGCCGGTGAGCTGGAGGAAATCGTCGAAATCCGGGGCAGGCTGCTCAAAGCGCTGATGGTTGCCTGCGTCCTGATTTACGTGTTGATGGCAGTTCCGCTCAAATCCTACTGGCAACCGTTTATTATATTGGCAATTGTCCCCTTTGGTTTTATCGGAGCGGCGCTGGGACATATCATCATGGGTCTCCCTTTGTCGGTTCTTTCATTCTTCGGAATGATGGCTTTATCCGGGGTCGTCGTAAATGACAGCCTGGTTTTGATTACTCGATACAACCAGGCTCGCGGAGATGGTTTGACCGTTCCAGAGGCGCTGCGGGAAGCCGGCATCGGTCGTTTCCGCGCCATCTTTCTTACGACAGCGACGACGGTGATCGGTCTGATGCCACTATTGTCGGAAACATCAGAACAGGCTCAGTACCTGATTCCCGCTGCCGTATCGCTTGCCTATGGTGAACTGTTTGCGACCTTCTTGATGTTGCTGTTGGTGCCCGTCTTGATCGCGATCACAGAGGATGTCAAAGCCATTTTTACCACCGAAAGTTTGGGTAAAGATGTCCAGGTTTAAGGGAGAACGCCTGACGATCCGCACATTGGTGCAAAAGTACCCCGGTAAAATCATCATTACCTGGTTGCTGACATTAATCGAAACAGTATTGACTGCGCTCACACCGCTCTTCATCGGATTTGCCATTGATGGCCTTTTGAGTGATGGAATTGCCGGTGATGGCTTGGCAAGTTTGGTGCAGCTTGCGATGGTTCTTGGCGGATTGATTGCCGTCAGTGTTGCGCGCCGTATATACGACACACGTGCTTACGGGACCATCCGGGTCGATCTGGGCAGCGAGTTAATCGTCCGATCAAGTGAAGTTCGAATCTCAAGCCAAAACGCCCGATTGGGGATGGCGCGGGAGTTGGTGGACTTTCTTGAAGAGCAGGTTCCGGCTCTGATGAATTCGATCGTTCAACTGATCGTATCCTTTATCATCCTCTTCCTGTTTGATCCCGTACTGGCCTATTCGGCGCTGTCGAGTGCGTTCATCATGACGCTCATCTACAGCCTGTTTCATCGCCGATTCTTTCGCTTGAATGCTGATCACAATCAACAAATCGAAAAGCAGGTAGGTATCCTGGAGACAAAAGTGCCGGACAAACTGGCATCTCATCTGAGGTTAATTCGACTCATCGAAGTGAGATTGTCCGACACGGAAGCATATGTATATGGCGCGATATACTTCGTCTTGATGAGTTTCATCCTGTTCAACCTCTGGTTCGCAGCGACAAACATGATCGTAACCGCCGGAATGATTTTTGCCATAGTCAGCTATTCCTGGGAGTTCGTTGAATCCGCCCTCGTCCTTCCTGTTACGCTTCAGGGTTGGTCGCGGCTATCAGAAATCATGCAGCGAATAAATCGGTGCTGAAGGGTCGAAATTGACGATAGGGCAACAATGCAATCAGAGATGATGCTACTTGCCAGGCCTTCCGATTTGTTGGAACAGAGGAAAATTCCCCATGGTCACTACAGGCCGGTGACGTTAATTTTGAAACCGAAACAAGCAGAGAAGATCCGACGACCGGAACCAGAGCTTGGTCAATATCTTGGGCCCTTGTTGCCGTTTTAGTTCCAGCTCCAGCACAGACCGTATTTGCCCCAAAATTTAGCCAATTGTCGGTGCAAGGCCTGCCACAGTCGTCCGCCGCATATCTCTTGGTTGGCTTTGATCGTATCTGCGGACCCGGTGCATTGTCTGCTGATTATCCCACATCACAAGGTCCCCTGCCTGCCATTTGTGCACATAGACATATTTTGGCTGTGTCGCGTGTTCCGTCAAATCCCGCAGGAGTATTCGGGCCATCGGCATTTGCATATCAACGATGCTTCCAGCATGCGAAGAGAGGAAGAGCGTCTTTGCTCCGGTTCTGGGGTGTTCTCTAACCAGTCGCTGCCTTACTGGTTTGAACATTTCTTTTTCTTCGTCAGTAAAGTCCAGAAATCCCAATTCGCCGCGAGAATACATGAGGGAATGCTCACAGATCAGATCCTCTATCTCCGACTTGGAATGCTCATCCAGGTCATCATAGGCGGTTCGCATATTCGCAAATTCAGTGTTTCCGCCAACCGGATTTACTACTCTTGCCGACAAGATCGAATAGGCTGCGGGAATAGTCCTAAACGAGCTATCGGAATGCCAGAGCATGTTGCCCAGATTGAACAAGTGATGGCGATTATCCTTTGCCAAGGGTTTTCCGTCCATTCCCAGGTTCGAAACGTCAATGATACCATCCGACAGGCGGTTTTCGTCTGATTTTGCTATATGTCCGCCGCTTGCGTCCTCCAGTGGGCCAAAATTGAGCGTGAATGCCCGTTGTTGTTCATCGTTTATGTACTGGTCGGGGAAAACAAGAATGCCATATTCATCAATTGCCGAAGTGATTTCTGTGACAAGACCACGATCGATAGGTTGTGTCAGGTCGATGCCGCGTAGCCTGGCACCGATATTAGGGTTAAGCGTTTCGATCGATAAACTCATTTGTTTTCCGCCCGCAATAAACTCACCAGTGTCAAATGGCGTCTTTGTTCATCTGCCAATCATTGCATGAAGTCAAACCAGATTTTCAAGGCCATATGGAAACCGAATTATGGTGATTCACAACGCGAACCTGCAAGAGAATCACAGATTTAAATGATATAAAGCCGATCGTTGAATTGGATTCAATTTCGTTCGCTGGATCAACTTTAGTCTATTCAGCAGGAGATTGTTGACAGTTAACGAATACGAATGGAAAATGAGCCTATGGCCAAATCACAATCCGCAAATTCGGCTGTTCTGGAAATTAGCCGAAGAAAGTCAAAAACCATTACTTCGATTGCCGTGGACGCAATTGAGAACATGATCATATCCGGCGATCTTGTCGCTGGCGAGAGGATCAATGAAAGTTTGCTTGCAGAACAGCTTGGAATAAGTCGCGGGCCGATCAGGGAAGCCTGCCGCAGTCTGGAGCAGGCGGGACTACTCACAAGTCAAACAAACCACGGAATGTATGTACGCGAAGTCTCTCTGGATGAGGCGCGGGAGTTTTACGAATTGCGCGGTGCAATTGCTGGTCTTGCGGGCGAACTTATTGTCAAGAGAGCCGATGATTCAGTGCTCGAGGCCTTGAGTGACCTTGTGGACCAAATGCAGATCGCCGCCGACAAGGGCAGCACCGCTGAATACTACAAGCTTAACCTTCGATTTCATGATTCATTGGTTCAGGCGGCACAGAACCAGGCGCTTGAAGACACTTACCGCAAGATCGTAAACCAGCTGCATTTGCTGCGACGTCGCGGACTGGTGCAAGAGGGCAGCCTGCAGGTCTCAAATCAGGAGCACCGAAAAATTGTGCAAGCACTTGTTGAACGCGATCCTCAGAAAGCTTCCCAGGCGATCCGCACACATGTCGCCAATGGCCTCACGCGCCTTATAGCTTCCCTTTAGAAAAACAGTCAGACAGGTAAGAAATATCCACAACATTGAAAACTGTTGACAGTTTACAATATTAAATGTTAATGAGACTGCCACCGTGGATCCATTTGGGTCCCAGGGATATTTGGGAGGTCCTCATGAATAAATTTTCCTTCGCCGCCGCTGGTGCGCTGGCCGTTTTTGCACTTTCTGGAACAGCGTTCGCGGAAGAGTTTCCGTCACAGCCGATTGAAGTTGTCACCCACGCATCAGCAGGCGGGGGTACCGACACGACCGCGCGAACCATGCTAATCCGCGCGCGCCGCGAACTGGGTGTCGACGCCTTCGTTCAGATCAAGAAGGGTGGCGGCGGGGCGGTCGCGATGAGTTATGCATCCGGCAAACCAGCAGACGGTCATACTTTGATGGCAATCACGCCGACACATTTGATCACAATGGCTCGCGGGCGGGCACCGATTGAAATTGACGATATCAAGGGAATTGCCCGCTCAACTGACGATCCGATCATTATTGTCGCCAACAAGAATACCGGCATAGACAGCCTCGAAAAACTGATCGAGGAATCGAAGAATGCACCGATAAAATGGGGCGGCACCCAGGCGGGCGGAATTGATCACATTGCCGCCATGACATTTGCCAACAAGTCTGGTGCCAAGGTCGCTTATGTGCCGTTCGATGGCGGCGGCGCGATCATTACCAACCTCATGGGCGGAAACTTGCAGGCTGCCGGTCTGAACTACGGCGAGGCTGTTGATGGGATTGAGTCCGGTGATTTTGTTCCGCTGGCAATCATGGCGCCGGAGCGCCTGGGCGTTTTGCCGGATACACCGACCGTAGCAGAGCTTGGAATTGACGGTGTCAATTTTTCGACCGTACGCGGCATCATCGTGATGGCGGATACGCCGGATGACCGGGCGGCGGTGCTGGAAGAAAAGCTGCTCGACGGGATGAAGCACGGTACCTATCAGGCCTACCTTTCGGGGATCGGGCTCGACTCCAGCTCGGTAGCCGGTTCAGACGCTTGGGATGCGCAAATTCGCGAGATGTATTCCAACATCTACGACACGCTCGAAGAACTGGGCCTGCGCAAATAGCGCGACGCATCGGGTCGGCGGTATCTGGCTGTCGGCCCAATTATCC
>JANQQM010000005.1 GCA_028289365.1 Salaquimonas sp.
AAAGGCCGGAACCCTCCCATTCAGGATCAACTTCGGCCGGCTCACTTTTCAGCCCGGATCTCTTGATCCCCATGACGGCACAATATTCATCCTTTTCAGAGGTGTCACCGCTAATGCCTACCGCGCCGATCGTGAAGCCGTCTTCATCCTCTACCAAAACGCCACCGGGTACCGGGATCAACCGGCCGTCCGCTGCCGCCGACAAGGCGGATTGAAATACCGGCCTTTGCGACAATCGATCCCGGATCAATCTGCTGGAAATCCCCATGCCCAATGCGCCCCAGGCTTTGCCCAGGGCGACGTTGAAGCGCATGATGCCTGAACCGTCCTCGCTCTTTACCGCAACAATCTTGCCGCCGGCATCAAGGACAACGATGGTCAGCGGCAACATCTGTTTGTCCCGACCGACCCGCAAGGCTTCTTCAACAATTACCTCGGCAGCACTCAGTGGCAGGCTTGATTTGATTTTCACAACACAACTCCATTCATCTGGTCAGCCCTTCATCAGATTGGGCAGCCAGGTTACGATTTCGGGAAAGGCAAGCAGCAGGCCGATTGTTATGACATCGGCAACAAAAAACAATGCGATCCCCCGGAATATCTGGCCAAGGGATATATCCGGCCGGACGCCGTTTACGACGAAACAATTCAGACCGATGGGCGGTGTGATCAGACAGACCTCAGCCATCTTCACGACGATGATTCCGAACCAGATCGAGTCAAACCCAAGCGCCAGGACCGCGGGATAAACGACCGGCAGTGTCAGTAACAGCATGCCGATCGCATCCATGAACATGCCGAGCACGGCATAGGCTAGCAGGATGCAGATCATGATCACGATGGGCGGCGCATCGATGCTGAGGATCCATGAGGTGAATGCTTCGGGCAGGCCTGAAAATCCGAGGAACCGAACAAAGATCAAGACCCCCCAGATGAGCGAGAAGATCATGACCGTCAGCTTTGCTGACTCCATCAGGGCACTTTTGATAGTCTTGAAACGCGTACCCCGGAACAGCGCGATGACGAATACGACCAGCGCACCCAGAGCGCCTGCTTCTGTCGGCGTTGCCCAGCCATTATAGATCGCCGACATGATGATCAGGACAACGATGAAAATGGGAGAAATGCCCGGCAGGGAATAAACCCGTTCTTTCCAGGAATATCCGGATACGGGCGGGCCGTCTTCGGGTTTGTAAAGCGTCCAGCAAACAATAATGGCGGCATAGATCAAAGCCGAAACCGCGCCAGGCAAAAAGCCTGCCAGCAATAATTGCCCGACCGATTCCTCGACGATGATCGCGTAGATAACCAGAATGGCTGAAGGCGGGATCAGGGAGGCAAGCGTACCGCCCGCGGCGACCACACCTGCGGCAAGTTTCTTGTCATAGCCATTGCGCAGCATCTCCGGGATTGCGACCCTGGAAAATACTGCGGCAGTGGCGGTTGAAGCTCCCGAAACGGCAGCAAAGCCTGCCGTCGCGAAGACGGTTGCAACCGCCAATCCGCCGGGTACCCAGCCGACCCACTTCCGCGCGGCATCAAACAATTGCTGTGTCATGCCTGCATGAAATGCGAGGAAGCCGATGAAAATGAACATCGGCAGGACGCTGAGTGCATAGACGGATGATTTTGAATGCGGGATTGTCCCGACAATGCCGGCAGCCGGTGCCCATCCGAGCAGTTCCACCAATCCAAGCAGTCCGACAAATGCGGCAGCAAATACAATGCGGACGCCGAGCAGGACCAGAAAGAACAACAGGCCAAGGCCAATCAGCCCGACCAGAAACGGATCATCAAACCCAATACCGATAATCATGATGGGGGCCTCCCATCGTTTTCATCGGTATCGGGCAGGTCGTCGCCCAGTGCCTCGTGAATTTCCTCCTGTGCGGTTTCGGCCACATCCATGATCTTGGCGATACCAATTGGTGCCAGGGAGGGGTTGATGAACAGTCTTATTGAGCCCGCCAGCTGTATCAGCAACCGGACGAACCAGAGCGCGAAGGCAACCGGTACCAGCAATTTCGACGGCCAGACCGGATATTCGGCATCAATCGTTGTGTCTCCCAGCTGATAGGAACGCAGGAAGTGTTCCCAGCCAAACCAGATCAACACGCCAATGATGAAGAGCGCGATTAGCGTGCCAAAAATTTCGGCAGCCCAGAGCCATCTGCCTTTGAGGTTTCCAACCAGGATTTCCATTCGGATGTGTGCGCCAAGCCTCTGGCAATAGGCCGCGCCGAGAAACGCCATGGTTGCCATGGAAAGCTCAACCAGGTCGATATAGCCTGCTATGGGTGAGTTCATTACCGTCCGTAGGAAAATCTGCGAGGCGCCCAGCACCATCAGCATGAAAATGGCAGCGGCAGCCAGCAGATTGGCCGTGTTCTCGATTGGCTGCATCCAGCGGTCGAACGAGGACAACAGGCTTGATGACCTGGCTACTGACGGATCGGTTGACACTTGTTCGCGCCCTTCAAAGACAAGGCTGAAAGGAGACGGGCGGCATGTCTGCCGCCCGGTATTTTTTTAAACTGACCTAGTTCGCTTCTTCGGCATATTGCCAGATTGCATCGAACACGCCCTGGGCGTCAAACTTGTCCTTGTTTGCCTCGATCCAGGCGTCCCAAACCGGCTTGCCCGCTACTTCCTTGAACTGGGCCAGCTCCTCATCGGTGTAGACAATTTTCGTCATGGTCTTCTCGAATTCGGGTAGGTTCTTCTTGTCCTGCTCGGCATAGGCAGCCTGCGTGACGTCCATGACCATTTCCCGGTTATCCATCAGCAGCTTCTGGTATTGCGGTGGCAGCGCGTCAAAGGCTGTCTTGTTGAATACCCAACCGCATTCGGATGTACCCGGAGCAAGATTGCTCGTGTACCAATCGGCCTCATCTGAAATCTTGAACGCAACATGGGCATAGGTATAGGGGAAGGCGGCTGCATCCAGAGCGCCGCGCTGGAAGGCAGTTGATGTTTCGCCTGCCGGCAAGGTTTGCTTGACGGCTCCGAGTTTTTCCATGGCCGAGCCCAGCCCGCCGCCAGCACGGACCCGAAGACCCTTCCAGCCATCCAGCCCTTTGGGCACGTCACCCTTGCCCAGGATCTCATATTGCGGGAGAAGTCCGGAAACGTAAGGAATGGCGTTCCATTTTTCCATGTCGGCGATGATGGCGGGGTGCTCCATCATCTTTGAGCGAACATATTTGTCCACTTTCGGGTCGCCAAGTGGCAGGAATGGAAGGGAAAAGACCATCCAGGCTGGATTTTTACCCGGATGATAGAAATTACAGATCGCAGCACCCTCGAAGGCATTGATCTTCAGACCGTCAAGATTTTCCCGGTTGCTTGAGAGCTGTGCACCGTAGAAGATCTTGATGTCGAAATTGCCGTCGGTCTCCTGGCGGACCTTCTCGGCCATTTCTTCCATGCCAGCTGAAAGCGCCCTGGGATTGCCCCACATCGAAATTTTCCAGAATACTTTCGGGCCCTCTACATTTGCGGCGGGTGCGGGTGAAACGAACCCAAAGCCAGCGATGAGGGCGAGCGCCAGGCTCCCGCAAATCGTCTTTTTGATTTTCATGATTTCCTCCAATCAATCGTCGGTTGTTCTAAATGCTCCCCAAAGATCTCGACATATTAGCAGAAAAAAACAAAATAAATAAATTTTTTCTTATTTGCTAGAAATTATCGATATTTTTTAGAAGAAGTCGACGCCGTAAAAGCGTGAAGCGCAAAGCCTCAAACCGGCATCGGACTTAGGATCTAATCGGGAAGCGCTATGGCGGAAAGCCAGTATTGTTTATCGTGCGCCCCGAACCGCCAGATAGATTGCGTAGAGCGACGTCGTTGCGGTGATAAACAAACGGTTGTTCTTGGGGCCACCAAAGGTCACATTCGCCACGGTTTCACCGGTCAGTATTTCGCCCAGTTTCTCGCCCTCTGGCGAGTAACAGTGGACGCCGTTTCCGGTACTGGTCCAGATATTCCCATGCTCATCGAGACGGAATCCGTCCGGGACGCCTGGATCGATTTCGGCAAATGTGCGCCCATTCTTCAGCGAATGGCCTTTCTTGACGTCAAAGGCACGAATGTGGTGCGGGCCGTCGGCATCATGTGAAAGGCCTGTATCGGAAACATATAGATGCGACTCATCTGGCGAAAATGCCAGGCCGTTGGGTTTCACGAAATCGTCTGCGACAACGGTCAGTTTTCCGTCCGCCGGATCGCAACGGAAAACAAAGCAACCGGCCTGCTCCTGATCGGCCTTTGCACCTTCATAATCACTGAGAATTCCATAGGGCGGGTCGGTAAACCAGATGGAACCGTCTGATTTCACCACCACATCGTTGGGTGAGTTGAGACGCTTCCCTTCAAACTCATCTGCGATGATTGTTACGGAGCCGTCATGTTCCGTTCTGGTTACGCGTCTTGTCAGATGTTCGCAGGTAACAAGCCGGCCTTCCTGGTCGCGGCTATTGCCATTCGAGTAGTTGGAATGTTCGCGGAAGATTCTGACGCCGGTGCCCTGGGTCCACTGAAAAATCCGGTGATTTGGGATGTCGCTCCAAAGCAGGTAATCGCCAAAAGGGAAATAGACCGGCCCCTCTGCCCACAACATGCCTGTGTGGAGCCTGTCCAGCCAGGCATTCGGCAGCACAAGATGCAGAAATCGCTGGTCGTGGACTACAAGATGCTCATTCATATTACCAGGTCCCGATCGGCGTGAATTTTCTGCCCAAAGCCCAAGGTGCCGATATGGCGCAATTCTTCATGCTGGGTTTTATGCTGTATGCCCTGATTTTCGTGAACATCCTGCATATTGATGCAGGGGGATCTGCGGATGTCCGCAAACAGGATAGCGGATTGACACACACGGAAATCGTAATGGCGTTTCAGCGCAGCAGATAATTATGCTTTAATTCGGGAAGGGAAACTGGATTCATGCCTAAAGTACGCAAGCCCGATACCGATCACTACCTGGCAATTTCACGCGCCGTTGCCGGGCAGATGGATTTCAAGAAAGTGCTGGCTCAGATTGCAGGCGAAGTTCAGAAATTATTGCCGCATGACCATATGGATGTGACAATTGTCGAGCCGGACCGCCCGGACTACCATGTCGCTTATGAAGTAGGCATGGAAACCAGTTGGGGCGAGGCGGTGGAACCACAGCCGACCAATCTCAGTCCGATCCGCCAATTGCTGTTTGGCGAAGTGCCAAACATCATCACGGCTGATGCCTGGCAGGATCCTCGGTTTCATTTTGAAGGTGCTTTCGACGAACCCATCTTCGATGCGCGCTTGCACAGCCGCATGCATGTACCCTTGCAAATTCATGGAGAGATTTGCGGTGCGTTGAATATTTCAAGCCATCAGCGTGACGTCTATTCCAATCATGATCTGGATATTGCCCAGGACATCGCAGACCTGATCGCGCCGTATTTCTATGCGCTTGTGAGGGGTCAGCAGGCGGAAAAACTGGCCAGAGCCGAAGGTGCGGCGAGGGGGAAAGCCGAAGCGTTGCGGCAGGGCGCTTTGCGTCTGACCGAAGGAATGGAGCGTGAGCGCCGGCGTATCGGCATGGAGCTGCATGACCAGACGCTCGCTGATCTGACACGCATTTACCGGCAGGTCGAGCGGGTGAATTTAAGTGCAGAACATTCGCATCAGGACCTGATGCAGATCGCTGACGATCTTGCGCAATGTACCCGGGAATTGCGGCGCATCATCGAGGACGCAAAGCCCGGTATCCTGGAACTCTTCGGATTTCAACAAGCGGTGGAAGCGCAGTTGGAGCGCTCGGTTGTCGGTATCAGTCCGGAGATCGTAACTTCGGTGGAAGATGAGACGGGCGGTCTGCTGGACAAGTGCCCGGATCCAATCAGGACTGCGATTTTCCGGATCGTGCAGGAGGCGACCAATAATGCGGTAAAGCACGGAAATTGCACGAAAATCAGCATCAGGGTCGCCGAAGAAAATGACATGCTTTTAATAAGCGTCACCGATAACGGGACCGGCGTGTCGGGAGACTATGCAGAATGGGTTCAGTCGACCGGCGGGCTTGATAACATGCGCATACGCGCAGATCTCATTTCTGCTTCGCTTGAATTTGAAGACCGCATTCCCTTCGGTGGAACCCGTGTCGTCATCTCCTTGGCGAAATCCGTAGCTTCCAATCACCGTGGCAAACTCATGTCGGATATCGTCAGGCAGAACCAGAATGCAAGCGACAAGCGAAAGCAGGTAGAGCGGAGTAAATGATGAAATTTCTCGTTGCCGAAGATGATCCGTTCCACAGATCGTTTCTCAATTCCACATTGAGAAGTGCGATTGAAGACTGTGAAGAGGTCTATGAAGCCGATGACGGCGAAGAGGCAATGAATGTTATCGCCAGACATACCGTAAACGGTATCATCATGGATCTTCAAATGCCGAATGTGAATGGCGTTGAGACCGCGAGAATAATCTGGCGTAACCATCCCGACATGCGGATCCTGTTCTGGTCAAATTATGCCGATGAGGCTTATGTCCGCGGCATATCGCGCATCGTGCCGACGGGTGCGGTTTATGGCTACCTTCTGAAAACCGCCAGCGTGGATCGGCTGGAACTGGCAATTCGTGGCGTGTTCCGGGAAGACCAATGCATTATCGACCGGGAAGTTCGTGGCGTTCAGCAACGCACCGAGAACAATCGGGAAGGGCTGAGCGACAGCGAGTTCGAAGTGCTGGTGGATATTGCACTTGGCATGACTGACAAGGCGATTGCGGCCCGGCGGAAGATTTCAACTCGGGGCGTACAAAGCCGGCTCAAGCATCTTTATGACAAATTGGGTATAGACCAGTCGGTTTCATTGGCGGGTCATGGCCCGGTTTACAATTCGCGAACCAGGGCGGTCGCGATTGCCATCTCCCGCGGATTGCTGAACTCCGATGGATTGGCGGCAGGTGAGAACGAACTTGATTTGTGGCTGGACTATTCGAACAACCGGCAATCGGAAACGCACTAGGTTCATGACAGACGCCGGTCAACCATTATGCGGATATCCGTAATTGTTTTCGCGAATATGCGCAGTGATATCTCGTTTCTTGCGGCATACCCTTTTTGGAGCCGTTACTAGCATCGTAGCTGCTTAGAAATACTGACGCCAATCGCCGTTTGCGGCGGATTGGGTCACTGACCTGAATTCCGGTCAGTGCGGTTTACTAGAGAAGTTGGTATCAAGCGGGAGGAAAATATGGATATCTCGAAACTAGTGTGTCTGGCTGCTGCCACAGCGATCTCGGTAGTCGGAACGGTACAGGTGTCGGTTGCCGATACATCCGACAAGAAAATTGCACTTTCGAACAATTATGCTGGAAATTCCTGGCGTCAGGCAATGTTGAAAAGCTGGACCAAGAACGGCGAAGCAGCCGTTGCGGATGGTGTGGTTGCTGCCGCTGATGCGTTTACAACCGCTGAAAACCAGGTCACGGAACAGGCGGCTCAAATCCAGAACCTGATTCTGCAGGGCTATGATGCCATCGTCATCAATGCGGCCTCACCCGACGCCTTGAACGGCGCCGTGAAAGAAGCGTGTGATGCCGGCATTACGGTTGTTTCGTTTGACGGTATTGTCACCGAACCCTGCGCGTGGCGCATTGCTGTAGATTTCAAACAGATGGGCAAGGAAGAAGTCATTTATCTGGCAAAGCATTTGCCCGATGGCGGAAATCTGCTCGAGATCCGGGGTCTGGCCGGCGTTTTCGTCGATGACGAAATCAGCGCGGGCATCCATGAAGGCGTCGCTGAGAACCCGCAATTCAAGATTGTCGGTTCGGTGCATGGCGATTGGGCGCAGGACGTTTCACAAAAAGCCGTGGCCGGTATTCTTCCCTCGCTGCCGGAAATCGCTGCCGTCGTTACACAGGGTGGTGACGGTTATGGCGCCGCGCAGGCATTCAAGGCTGCAGGAAGGCCAACGCCACTGATCATCATGGGCAATCGTCAGGATGAATTGAAGTGGTGGAAAGAGCAGAAGGATGCCAATGGTTATGAGACCATGTCGGTATCCATTGCCCCCGGTGTTTCCACGCTGGCGTTTTGGGTAGCACAGCAGATCCTCGATGGCGCCAAAGTGCCGAAGGACCTGACGGTTCCATTCCTGCGGGTTGACCAGGGCGACCTGGAAGAAAAGCTTGCCGGTACGGAAGTCGGCGGCGTGGCCAATGTGGAATATTCCCTTGATGACGCCAAACAGGTGATTATGGGTAAATAACCGGAAAAACGGGATGGCAGGGCAATCTAATCCGTGACAAGCTTGGGCCATGCCTGACCACAACAATACCATCATTAAACTGGACGGCGTCAGAAAGAGTTTTGGCGCCGTCCATGCTTTGAGTGGGGTTGATCTCGAGATCCGGATAGGCGAGGCGCTCGGCATCGTCGGGCATAATGGCGCCGGCAAGTCGACGCTGATGCACATCCTGGCCGGCTCGCTGCAGGCGGATACCGGCAGTATTTCCATCCATGACGCAGCGCCGGTCGAAGGTTATGGAATTGCCGAGGCACAGGCTGCTGGTATCCGCACCGTTTTCCAGGAACTTTCCTTGTGTCCAAACCTGACGGTGGCAGAGAATACAAGGATCATGAATCCGGAAATCAAGGGTTTCAACTGGCGTTCGCGTGCCAGTCGACAGATTCTCGACAAGCTGGATGAGATTTTCCCAGGGCATGGTATTTCCGCCAATGCCTATGTTGGTGACCTTCCCATTGCCAAGCGACAGATGGTGGAAATTTCACGTGCCTTTACGAGCATATCGACGCCACTGAACCTGGTCATTCTGGATGAACCCACATCTTCACTGGATGCCATCGTCTCCGAACAGCTTCTTACCTATGTGCGAAAGTTTACAGAGGCAGGGGGCTCCTGCATTCTGATTTCGCATTTGTTGAACGAGATTTTGACAACGACCAATCGGATCATCGTCATGCAGGATGGGAAGGTCGTTGATGAAAGAGCCACGAGCAGGTTTGATCGTGACAGCCTGGTCGAGGCGATGGGCAGCGTTGCCGAGCACGAGGAAAACGGGGATCATGCCGGGAAAGTCCGGACCAGGGAAGCAGAGCCAATTCTTTCCGTCCAACCAAACGAAACTGCCGGCGACATGGTAATGGAAATCTATCCGGGAGAGATCGTCGGATTGGCGGGTTTGAGCGGGCATGGCCAGACCGAGACGCTGGTCGACATCTTTCTGGACAAAAGAAAGGCCGGAGGGAAATCCAGATTGCCGATGGCCCTGGTGGCGGGTGACAGGCAAGTGGATGGCATATTTCCCCTATGGTCCATCGGCAAGAATATCTCGATCGCCTCGCATGGAGAGTTTGTCCGTTTCGGATTGATTGACCACGATCAGGAAAAACAGCTGGCAGATAGCTGGAAAGACAAGATCGGCATTCAGACGCCCGATCTGGAAAACAATATCCTGTCGCTGTCCGGCGGCAATCAGCAAAAGGCCCTGTTTGCCCGGGCGCTTGGATCCACCGCCGAAATGATCCTCATGGATGACCCGATGCGCGGGGTTGATATCGGCACCAAGCAAGAGGTCTATGGCTTGTTGCGGCAGGAGGCAGCACAGGGCCGGACATTCATCTGGTACACGACCGAGATGAATGAATTGGAGCATTGCGACCACATCTATGTGTTCAGGGAGGGGAATATCGTAGCGAATCTGACCCGCAATGAACTCACCGAACAGAAGGTCCTGCACGCCTCATTCGAGGGTGGTTAGGCATGGAGGGGCTGTTAAATCCAAGATTGATGCGCAATTTGTTGCCGGCGTTTTCGCTGACAATCCTGCTGATCCTGATTTTCTATATTCAGCCGCGCACCATGAGCTATCTCGGCTTGAACCTGCTCCTGAACCTGGCGTTGCCGATCGCGTTTGCAACGCTTGCCCAGATGTGCGTCATGACCGTAAACGATCTGGATCTGGGGATCGGATCCTTTGTCGGCTTCGTGGCCTGTGTCGGGGCAACCTTCCTGCGTGACACGCCGGCGATCGGGATATTGATATTGCTCGGATGTGTTGGCGTCTATGCCGGTTTGGGCGCGCTCATCCACCAGCGGAACCTGCCCTCCATTGTTGTTACGCTGGGCATGTCCTTTGTGTGGCTCGGATTGGCGCTGCTGGTCCTGCCGACGCCGGGCGGCAAGGCGCCGGACTGGGCCAGGGCAATAATGACCTGGAAAACGCCGATGGTGCCGTTCACGATCTATGCTTCGATCTTTGTCGCTCTGGCTGTTCATTTCCTGCTGATGCGTTCTGCCTATGGCGTGGTCCTGCGGGGTGCGGGTGGAAACCCGCGATCGGTGGAACGTGCCGGGTGGTCACTGTTGCGTATCAAGATGGCGATGTATGCGCTGGCCGGGTTCTTCGGCATTCTCAGCGGAATAGCCTTGATCGGTCTTACCACCTCGGCTGATGCCAATATTGCCCTTCGCTATACGCTGTTATCCATTGCCGGAGCCATTCTTGGCGGCGGTGAATTTGTCGGTGGACGAATTTCACCGATCGGCGCGGTGATTGGCGCGACAACACTTACGCTGGCAGGGTCGTTTCTTTCTTTCCTCCGAATTTCACCTGACTGGCAGATCGGTGCGCAAGGCGGAATCCTGATCATCGTTCTGGCGCTGCGTGTCCTCATCAACCGGATGGAGGCGAAATGAACAGCGCTAAGCCGGGGTTGAAACACATTATGAGCGCGCCCTGGATCTGGGCTTACCTGGCAGCCTTTGTCGTTTGGCTGGCAACGGTACTCTTTACCGGCGGGCAAGGCTCCATACAAATCCTGTCCGCAGCCCTGTCCTTTGCAACCTTCTCAGTGATCGTCGGCATTGGTCAGATGTATGTGATCACGCTCGGTCCCGGAAATGTCGATCTGTCCATTCCAGCAACCATGACCTTTGCCGGTGCCGTTTCGATGAAGATCATGGATACGCAGGATGCGATGATCGTACCCGGCCTTTTGATCGCAATTGGCTGCGGCGCGGCGGTGGGCATATTCAATTACGGGCTGATCCGTGCATTAAGGATTCCACCGATCATCGCTACGCTTTCGTCGAGTTTCCTCGTACAGTCGGCCGCCATTGCCTATGGGCGCGGCATCAAGATCAAACCGCCTCCGATTTTGGCGGATTTTACCACCTGGCGCATCTTTGACATTCCGGTCCTGGCGATTTGTGTGATAGCGCTCGCGGCTGTTATGAGCGTCGTTTTGCACCGGACGGTTTTCGGACGGTCGGTTACGGCGATCGGACAGAACCAGCGAGCGGCGGCGCTGGCGGGAATTCCGGTCGACTTCATCCGGTTCGCCACCTATGTTCAATCGGCTGTCTTTGCCGGTCTTTGCGGCTATCTGCTTTCGGGGTTTTCCGGAGGCGCTTCCCTGAACATGGGTGCCGAGTATCTGTTGGCCTCAATCGCTGTCGTCGTGATTGGCGGAACGTCGGTGGCGGGAGGCCACTCTAACGTTCCCGGTCTTTGGGGCGCAGCCCTTTTCATGTTCCTGCTGGTCACGATGCTCAATACCTATGGATTGACGGCAGGGTACCGTTTGATCCTGACCGGCTTGATCATCGTGACGGTCATCACGCTTGCCGGCGGACGCAAGCAGGAGTAACCCAGTACGCCGATGCTCGGTGATGGGCCGGGATCTCGACCAGGCAGGCCTGAAATGCGGGCAAAAAAATGCCGGAATCCCTACGGGTCCGGCATGATTTCCAGAGATGCAGGACTGCCCGGCTAGGGCAGTCCGATGTCTCGTTTAAACGTGGTGCTCGCTCTTGGATGGCTGGGCGGGCAGTTCGCCGTGATGGGCCTCATCTTCGAGACGGGCATTTAGCGAAGCGATGACCTCGCCGCTGATCAGGACCTGATTGCTCAAAACGCCATTGCTGGATTCCAGCTTGAGAATTCTGGCATCCTTGTTTTTGAGCTTCTCCTCATACTCCTTGCGTGTCGCCTCTTCGGAATGAATGACTTCCTCGAGCTTGGCAACCGTTTCGCGGTGATTGCGCTCCAGTTCCTCATAATCCGTGAGGACGCTTCGAGCCTTCTGCAAATACTGGTCGCGCTCCTCGATCAGGCTTTCCACCTGTTTTTCGTGGACCTTGACCTGGTTTTGCATGGTCGAGATCTTCTCGCGCGCTGCATCCATTTCCCGGTTCTTGTTTTCCAGTTCGGTCTCGGTGTCTTTGATCCTGGCTTCCAGATGGAGGTTTTTCTCCTTGAGCAGATTCTTGTCCTGGCTCAACCGGTTGGTAAGAATATCGCGGGCGACGACGCTGCTGTTCAACTCTTCCTTGGATTCGTTGATCCGGGCAATCTCAGCCTTGTTTCTCTCGATGATGCCGCGCATGCGCTTCTTGAGCGCTTCGAGGATTTCGATTTCATGTTCCTGACGCGCCAGTCTGGATTTCAGCTCCATGCTGCGCTCCGCCAGTTGAATTGACATCTCCCGAAGATTGGAGTGCTGCGACTCTACCTGCTCAAGATGGATAATGTCCGGCTCTGCCTTCATCAGAAAATCCATGACAACATCGGTACCTTCACCGATCTCTGAAAGTGTCTTCAGCGACTTGTCAATTAGCCGGCGCATTTCCTGACAGGATTTCTGACGGTGGTGCAATTCCATGATCCGGGCAGTCGGTGTGGCGCCCTCCTGATAGGTCGCATCAAGATCCGGATCCTGGGTGTTTTCTTCTGTGGGATCTTCGAGGTTGAATTCCTCGCGCAGTTCGATGGCAAGCTGATCGTCGAGATATTGTTCCTGCGCCTGTTCCTCAAGTGAATCGCTTGGGTCCGTTTGCATGTCGCCGGTCAGCATGGAAGCAGTGATTTCTTCCTGCTGTACATCATCGATTTGATTTTCTTCATTGGCAGTGGTTTCAGCCACCTCTTGGGGAGCGGTCTCAGCCATTTCTTGGTTGTCTGAATGCTGGTATGATTTGATACCCAACATTGCGAAGCCTCCTGGGAACAGGTTGTGGGAAGGGCACTAGTAACCCTTGTTCCAAATTTCAGTCAAACCTAAAGCAAAATCATGGTTTGCATGTATAATTAACGACTTAGGTCCTCCTGCTCGATTGAATAATAATATCGTGCCGCATTGTGGTCGAATTGTGGGCACGCCCTTTGGTTGAATAATAGCTGGCTACTAACCGCGTTTAAACGGGGCCAGATTGGTTAATTCCAATGGACTAGCTTCCCTCTTGAAGAATTGCAGCAGGGAACAATTTAGTCGCCGAAATAAACTGGTTAACTATGTCTTAAGAAACCGGATTGCTCGAGCAGTTTTTCGATCTCGATGGCGTCTATTTCTAGATCGCTGTTGAGCCCGATTTTTCCGTTGTTCATTTTGGACGGCTCGCCATTCAGATAGTAGAAATCATGACCCAATGCGTCGGCCAAATCTCCAAAATGGCGAGGGATTGCGTTGTGGGTCAATTCAACAACAATGGCGCCTTCCGGAGCAAACAACATGTTCCCCAAACCGGCACCATGAACCGAGACAATCGCCTTTGCATTTGCCAACAGTTCCATCTGTGATCTGAAGTCATTATCCTCCAGAAATACCGTCTGAAAGCCGGATTTTCCAAGGATTTGCTCAATCTCCGCAGCATTCGAGATCTTCCGCCGTGAACGCTGCCGGCTGATATAAACCCGCTCAGGGCCGGAATTAGCCGGAATGGCGAATTTTTCAATCAGGTACCGGGACATCTCCTTGAGCACGTCGCGATTGTAGACGCGGTTGTAACCCTTTGAATATGAGCAGGAATCCACCATCCAGCAATTTTCGAACACGCCAACGAAATCTCGCTCGACAAATTCAAAATCCAGTCGGTCAAATGCTTCAAGGGAATCTTGAATCCGCTTTATGTTTCGATATTCAGCCGGCAAAAGAACCGGCATATCAATCCGCATCTCGTTAAGCAGGTAAAGTTTGGGCATGGCCCAGACCAACCAGCCAAAAACGGTTTTGTCTGGTCTGCGTGTCGGCCAGACCGCGTCTGACCATCTACGTTTGTCAATTGTCAGAATATTTTTCAGGCGTGCGCGCCAAACCAGCGATGAGGGCAGTTTTCTTTCACCTTGAGCGCCTATGCACAAATCCGAAACATCCCAGCCATTTCGCAACAAATAGCCGCCATCCAGCGCAAGTAATTTGCCTTCATTGCGCAATTTACAGTGATATTTTTCGTTCAGGGGTTCGACCGTGAATTTCTGAATGTCGGATTGCTGAATATTTTTC
The DNA here is from genome assembly GCA_028289365.1 of Salaquimonas sp. Taxonomy (GTDB): domain Bacteria; phylum Pseudomonadota; class Alphaproteobacteria; order Rhizobiales; family Rhizobiaceae; genus BOKV01. The sequence continues at coordinate 14,288 of JANQQM010000005.1, forward strand.
GGCAAGTTGTAGGACCAGTCCGAAAAGGATGTCAGCTCGAATTCATTCATTTTTCGATGGTCGAAAGTTATCTGCTGGCTGTTCAAGACCGATTACCTGACACAAAATGAAGATGGCGGTCCTGTTATCACTGCAATATCAATGCTGCAACGGCACGGATCAAATCCGCAGGCTCCGGAACTTCGCCAAAACTCAGAGAAGTTCCCTATAGCAACGTACTTTCAAGGGATGCGATTAAGCAGGTGCAGGTTTTTGTGGCGTACGAAATGCTGCAGAAATCAGCCGATAGTCAGTCGAAATCGAAACCGGGTCTGCAAACCCAGGCAATCGGGCATCTGCGGGTATCGGTGGTCTTGGTGCTGTAGTTCATTACGATGTCGCCGTAATCGCATCGAAGCTGGTTCTTCCTGTTAAGTGGTACGCCGACATAGATCGGAATGACATCCTTGCCATTTGCAATCTTGTAAATTCTGCCATTTCTTTCGTAGTAACTTTGTGCCTGGGCGCAGGTCATGTTGTCGGCGATGGCCTGTTGGGCCAAAGCATTAGCGCTGAAAGCAAGGGTCGCCGCTGCTGCAAGAATTATCCGCATTTTTTTGCCCTTTGTTTTGCCATAAGGCCGAATTGGTTATGACGCGTATCAAGTCAGTCCAAGGTGTCGAACGCAAGCTGAAACTGTGGTCTTCAATATATATTAGGTCGTTTACCCCTGATTGACAGTGCGTGAACCAGAGAGGCCGCTGCCCATGCTTGGCGGAGTGCCATGAACGTTCCATATAATGGTGCAATTCGACCTATCCAGAAGGGATCAAATTCATGTCAGTCAGACCCGTCAATCGTGTAATTGATGCTCAGAAGACGATGGAAGGAGCAGGCGTGGAACTTTATCGCGCGTTTGGCTTTTCCGAACCGGAAATGGCTGATCCCTTTCTGTTGTTTGATGATTTTCGCAATGACGATCCTGCCGCCTACAGGGCCGGGTTCCCCTGGCATCCGCATCGGGGGATCGAGACGATCACCTATGTGCTGGCCGGAACGGTGGAGCATGGCGACAGCCTGGGGAACCAGGGTGAACTGGGTGCGGGTGATGTCCAGTGGATGACCGCAGGCAGTGGCATATTGCATCAGGAAATGCCCAAGGGGGATGACCAGGGCCGCATGCACGGATTTCAATTGTGGGCAAATCTTCCCTCAGAATTGAAGATGACCGCGCCGCGTTATCAGGATGTTAGTTCCAAGGAAATTCCGGTTATCGGTGATGATGACGGGACTGCGATCCGGGTGGTTTGCGGTGACTACAAGGGGATTTCCGGACCTGTGGAGGGCGTTGCCGCGGAGCCGAACTATTTCGATATCTCGATACCGCCCGGCAAGAAGAAGCGCTTCAAGGTCGATACGCATCGCAAGGCGTTTGCCTATATTTTCGAGGGCTCGGCGCGGTTTCGCGATGCATCCGAACCGATGGGTGTGCTGACCGAAAAGGAGTATAATGGCGAGGAGCTTCTGCTTCGCGACCAGAGCGGCAATCGTTCGCTTATCCTGTTTGGCGCCGGTGACGAGGTCGTCGTTGAAGCAGGCGAACAGGGCGTGCGCTTCCTGCTGGTTTCGGGCGCTCCCATTCGTGAACCGATTGCCTGGCACGGGCCGATCGTGATGAATACGCAGGCCGAATTGCGCCAGGCGATCAGCGACCTTAATACGGGCAATTTCATCCGGTCCGCATAGTGTCAATCCTTGGGCGTGCCTTCAGTGGAAGTTACGTCCTTTCGGCAGGACCTTTTGGGCGGTGCGGATCATCTGTTCGTAATCTGCCCCGAGTTCGGGTTCCTGTTTCAGCAGCTTTCGTAGCCTGGCAGCGGATTGGCCGCGCAGGCGCAGTTCCATGACCGGGCGCTTGACCTCATCGGCATTGGCCAGGCCGCCAATATCGGCAAGGCCATTGTCGTCCTGCTGCAATAGCGGGTCGTCGATCTGGGCCGCTTCGCACAGTTGTGCAAGCATCGGGGTGGCGTCCTCGATGCGGCGTATGACGACATGGGTTACACCATCGGCCTTTTGTACCTGGCCATGAACGATCACAAATCGCGCACCCATGACGATTGCGCGGTAGCGTTCCAATACCTTGGGCCAGACGATGGCGTTGGCGATGCCCGTCTCATCCTCCAGGGTCATGAAAACGACGCCCTTGGCGGAGCCCGGCCGCTGGCGGACCATGACCAGACCACAAAGTGATACGGAGTTTCCCTGGTGCAGGATCTCCAGATCGCGGCTGGGCCTTATTCCGCGTTTTGTCATTTGCTCGCGAACGAAACTGGCTGGATGCCCCTTTAGCGAAAGCGAAAGATAGCGGTAATCCTGAATGACTTCCTCGCCCTGCGGCATGACCGGAAGACGGGTAATGGGTTCCTTGATCAGATCCTTTCGGGAAGCATGACCGAACAGATCCATCTCGAAGCCATTGCGGTCCAGTGCCTTGACCTGCCAAAGGGCGGTACGGCGATCGATGCCGGCTGAACGAAAGGCATCGGCATCGGCAAGGCGTTCGATTGCGCCATAGGAAAGACCGGACCTTTGCCATAGATCATCGACCGACTGATAAGCCTTGTCGCGGGCCTGAAGAATGGGTGTGCCTTCCTTTTCGCCAATGCCCTTGATCTGGCGAAGGCCAAGCCGCACGGCATGTGTTGTGTGAATATCCCGGGCCATTTCACGGTGTCTGACATGGAGGCGTTGCTTTAGTTCTGCCTGGGGTGTCTTGGCCGGTTCCAGGATATTGTCATGGTCGGAAAGGTTGATGTCGACGGGCAGGAGTTCCACACCATGTTCGCGTGCGTCACGAACCAGTTGCGAAGCCGAATAAAATCCCATGGGCTGGGAATTGAGAATGGCAGCACAGAAGACGTCCGGGTAATGGCATTTGAGCCAGCAGGACGCATAGACCAACAGGGCAAAACTTGCCGCATGGCTTTCGGGAAAACCATATTCGCCGAACCCCTCGATCTGGCGAAAGCAGCGCTCGGCAAAATCACGGTCATAGCCGCGTGCCGCCATTCCCTCGACCATTTTCTTCTGGAAGGTATGAATGGTTCCGACCCGGCGGAAGGTCGCCATTGCGCGGCGCAGCTTGTCGGCTTCGCCCGGTGAAAACCCGGCGGCAACGATGGCAATCTTCATGGCCTGTTCCTGGAACAGGGGTACGCCGAGGGTGCGGCCCAGGACATCTTCAAGTTCGCGGCTGGGATAGGAGACCTTCTCCTTTCCCTGCCGCCGCCGCAGATAGGGGTGGACCATGTCTCCCTGGATCGGGCCGGGGCGTACAATGGCGACCTCAATGACCAGATCGTAGAAATTTCTTGGCTTGAGACGCGGCAGCATCGACATCTGCGCCCGGCTTTCGATCTGAAACACGCCGATCGTATCGGCGCGTTGGATCATGGCGTAGGTGCGCGGATCCTCCTTGGGCATTGTGGCAAGGGTCAGCTTCTTTCCGTAATGGTTTTCCAGAAGATCGAATGCCTTGCGCAGGCAGGTGAGCATGCCGAGGGCGAGAATATCGATCTTCAGAATGCCCAGCGATTCAAGATCGTCCTTGTCCCATTCAACCTGGGTACGGTCCTCCATGGCGGTATTCATGACGGGAATGATGCCATCAAGCCTGTCGCGGGTAATGACGAAGCCACCGGCATGTTGTGAAAGATGGCGGGGGAAACCGTTGATCTCGGTCGCCAGTTCCATGACCTGGGCAATCGCCGGATCGTTCATGTCAAGCCCGCTTTCTGCCGCTTCACGCTGGCCGAGACTGGCGGAGTGATGGCCCCAGACGGTGCCGGCAAGCGCCCCGATGACATCTTCGGAAAGGCCGAAGACCTTGCCGATTTCACGCGCTGCCGAACGGGCGCGATAGGTGATTACCGTAGCGGCCAGGGCCGAATGTTCGCGGCCATAGCGCTGATAGATATACTGAATAACCTCCTCGCGGCGTTCATGTTCGAAATCAACATCGATATCGGGTGGCTCGCGGCGCTCGGGCGAGATGAAGCGCTCGAACAGGAGATCGGTCAGCGACGGGTCGACATCGGTGATGCCGATACAATAACAGACCGTGGAATTGGCGGCCGAACCACGCCCCTGGCACAGAATGTCCTGCGACCGGGCAAACCGGACAATGTCGTAGACCGTGAGGAAATATGGGGCATATTCCAGTTCGGCGATGAGCTCCAGTTCATGGGCGATCTGATCGAGGACCTTCTGCGGAGCGCCTTGCGGATAGCGTTGTGTGGCCCCTTCATGAGCCAGCCGTTCCAATTCTTCCTGGCAGGTCAGGCCGTTTTTGGGCGCCTCATCGGGATATTGGTAGCGCAGTTCATCGAGCGAAAATGACAATTGGCCGAACAGATCCGCTGTTGCTGCCACAGCTTCGGGATAGCCGGCAAATAATCGCGCCATCTCGGTTTCGTCCTTCAGATGACGTTCGGCATTGGCTTCCAGAAGCTGTCCTGCATCTGCCAGGGTCACATGATTGCGAATACAGGTGACAACATCCTGCAGCCGCCGCCGCTCGGGCCGGTGATAAGCAACGTCATTGGTAGCCAGCAGTGGAATGGTAAGCCGGTGTGCAAGATGCGCACGTGCAGCAATCTCGCGCTGTGTCGAAGCATTGAAGGCGGGGCTGGCGGCCAGTCTGACTTGCCGGGGGAAGCGATCGGCCAGTTCCTGCAGGCTTGCCTGTGCCGCCGCATGGTCTTCATCGGTCAGAACGGTTTGCGGTATCAGTGCCATCGCCAGATCGGAACCCCATTCCAGGAGATCGGCCAATTCGAGATGGCATTCCCCCTTGGGCGCGCGCCGATTGCCGATGGTCAGCATGCGGCACAGATTGTTCCAGCCCCTGATCGACTTCGGCCAGACCAGACAATCGGGCGTGGCATCGGTAAAGGCCAGGCGGCAACCCGGCTGATAGCCAATCCCGGCTTCCTTGGCGGCCATATGTGCGCGCACGACACCTGCCACCGTGTTGCGGTCGCAGACGGCGATACCGGCAAGCCCCAGTTTCTTTGCGGTGACCACCAGCTCCTCGGGATGCGAAGCACCGCGCAGGAAGGAGAAATTGCTGGCAATGGCCAACTCACAATAATGGGGTGCGGGGTTTGCCGGGTTCATCTGTCGATCTCCCAATTTCACGCAAACAGGCCATGCATGAACCAGCGTGGCACGCTTGTTTCGGATCCGTAAAGACCCTCCCTGAATATCCAGAATCGATATCCCTGTTGGTCTTCGATCCGGTAATAGTCGCGGGTCATGCGGATATCGGTCCGCGCCCACCATTCATCGGCAATGCGCTCGGGACCCTCGGCATGGAGGATTTCGTGAAGAATGCGGCGCCAGCGAAACCGTATTGGCGGGCCATCGGGAATTTGCGCGATCGTCTCCACCGGTTCGGGATGGGCAAACAGCCGCAAGGGACGCGTCGGCGGTAGGTGGTTTCGTGCAAGCGGGTTTGCCATACCGGGCAAGGGTTCGGCCGTTTGCGGTGTGGCATCCTGGCTTGCCGGGAGAAGAATTTCGGCGCGCTCGGGCAAGTGTGTATCCACCGCCGTGCTTCGCAGAACACTGGCCATGCCGAGCCTTGCGCCCAGCCGGTCAACAAGATCGGTGACCGGGCGCGGGTCAGCCGACAGGAAACCCGGTTCCATCTCTTTTAAAATCTGGGCCTCGGAAACCGAAAGACGGATGGTTTCAAAGCCGAGACCGGGGTCGAAATCCTCCTGCAAGGCCGCCAGCCGTTCGCGGAAGAGAAGCAGAAAGGCGGATGCTTCGCGCACCGGTCTCGAGGTGCCGACGCCGGCGCGCATGACCTTTCCATCGGTGCGGAACAATGCCAGGTCGATCACCCGTGCACCCTGGCCCCGCTTTTCCAAGCTTTCGCAGAGATGCCCTGCCAATCGTTCAATGAGAAACTCGATATCCTCCATTCGCCCGATCGGTTCGGCCAGGCGGCGCTCGGCGGTCAGTTCGGGAACCGGCAGACGCGGTGAAATTGTCTCCTCGACAGCACCAAGCGCCTGGTCGAGGCGCAGCATCAGCAATTTGCCGAAACGGCGCGCCAGTGGCGCGCGGGGCCGTGCCATGAGCTGGCCGACCAGGCGCAGGCCGACCCGGGCAAGCCCCGACAGGGTTTCGGTATCAAGCCGCAGGGCCGCCAGCGGCAAGGGGCTGAGCACGGCTTTCGTGGCGGCGGGGGAAATAATGAAATCCCCGGTCCTGTCAATCCTGTCGGCCTGATCGGTTGTGCCGGAACCGCGCCTTTTTGCCGGATCATAGCGGGCGATCGCCCAGGCAGCGCCGGGGGTGGCGGCAATTGCGGCGGTCGCGCAGAAACCCTGATGGAACAGGCGAGCGAGCAGATCGCCAAGTAATGATTTTTCCCCGCCGAAAAGCCCGGCGCAGCCGGTAATGTCGAGCATCAGCCCATATTCATTAATGTTGAGGGTATTCAGCGCGGAAGAGGTTTCGACGGCGACCAGCGGCGTGTAGCGGTCGCACCAGTCGGCGATCGCCTCGGCAAGCAGGCAGTCGGCATCGGGATCCTCGGTCAGGACCTCGATTAGTGGGCAGATGGCACGCGCATCGGTTAATGCCTGGCCCCGGAAAAGCCCGAAACGGGTAGCAGGCTCATCCAGTGAGGTCAGGCGCATGGCATTATTGCGCTGGCCGGAAATGACGATTGGCGGGGTCTCAGGACGCGCGTTCAAGCGCCATGCCGTTCCCCAGCGTGCGCGTGCGATCCGGTCCGTCGAAAGCCTGGGCAGGCTGATTGCCAGATAGCGCCGGCCCGTCCGGGCCTGGGTGCCCGGAAGGTTTTCCGGTGCTGGTTCGGGCTTTGCGGATTGCGGCGCCGCCGCGGGAAAGGGCAAACAGGCATTCATCTCGTTTCCACTCCAGGGTCCATGCGCCGGGTCGCCCGCCCCGGCTTTTTTCCAATGCCGCATGCCAGGCGGGCGCGCCGACAAGGCGTGCCGGTTCATCTGCTTGTTTTATTGAGGGGGCCGGTGAAACCCGCCACCGTGTTGCTGCCGCGCTAGCCTCTTCTCCGCCGGACTGGCGCAGGAGCAGGACCGGCATGTTTGCCGACTGGGCGCGCAAGGCCAGCCGCCGGGAAAAGGCAAGCCCCGCACTTGCCGGATTGCCGCGCAATTCGAGCAGGCAAAATCCGGTTCCCGGGCAGGCGGCAATTTCGCCTGCCGCCCACAGGGTCTCATTGCTGTTTTTGGTAAAAACCCGGATCAGCCGTGCCGGGTCGATGCCCAGCCCGGCAAGGCCCGGGCCGTAGAATTCACCGGCCTCGGTACGGGCCTGCTTTTCGGCGATCCAGAAAATTGTCCCGCCCGTGCCGGCCAGCAGGCTGCCAAGTGCGAGCGCGAAGCCGGCACTGGCGGCAAGGTCAAGCGCGGTTGCGGCGCGAACCTCATGCAGGGCGCCGACCGCAAGGGTGCCTGAATCGGTCTTCCCGGCATCATGGCACAGGGCTGCATCAATCTCGGCAATGCCAAGGCTGACGGCACGGGGGCGGGCATCCTGTTGAAGGGTGCCGTCAATGCGCAGCGGGCGGTGTTCGATCTTCGAGATTTTTTCATTGAGCGCGCTGACAAGCTGCCGGCGGTCGATACCCGGCTGCAATCCTGGCCCCGATTTTTGCCCGGGTTTTGAAATGGCAAAACCTGCCATGAAACCTGCGCCTCCACAGCTTACCGTTCGGTGGCGTCGAGGCCGCCGAAATATTAGATGTTCCTGTTATGTTCTCATTGATTCCGGAAAGTGCGGCGAGAGTCAAGCAGAGTCTGAGCGAAAATAAGGGAATTTTTTCCTAGCGACGCATGTGGGAAAACTGCATATTCCAAACGCATAAATTGCAGAGCAAAGCTGATGCCAGCAAGCAAAGAATAAAATTATGAAAGAAAAATGCAGAAGACGGAAGTTTTGGTATAATAAAGCCGGCAGTCGCTGATTCGCTATTACCATACTTCCCGGTCACGTCTACTTTTGTGGACCGCTGTCCGGGAAAAATGCGAGACGAATGGCTTTAACAGTCACCAGAGCGGTGCGCCCCGTCTGAAGCCGGGGTGAAGTCCGAGACGGCAGACCCGAAAAAGGTCTGGCCGCCAAAATGCTAAGTTGATCCCTTAGTTGGTCAGCGGTTGCCACCAACCTCCTCAATTGTCTGGTCTGATTCGGTTAACGGCTTGTTAATGGTGGGCGTGGGGGTGCTTGAATCACAATTTCAATTTGCTTTGGTAACAAGATGGTATCTAAAGAATTCCAAAACCTAGATTTTTCTCCTCAAAAAATCCCGGCCGATTACTTGCAAGCCATTGGTCTTGTTGTAGTTGCTTCAGCACAAACAGAAGACATTGTACAAATGGCAATTGCTGGCATACTTGGTGTGGATGCTGAAATTGGCTGGGCCCTAACATCGCACATGACATCACCCCTACGGGATAGCGTCGCACGATCACTCATTGAATTTCGGTCGCACGACGATGCCATTCTTAACGAATTCGACTCAATCATGGGCGACATCAAAGATGCCTGGGCAAGAAGAGCAGAAATTGTACACAATCTTTGGTCCATTGATGAAAAAACCGGAGAAATATACTCCGTTCAATCAACTGCTCGTGCAGGTCTGATAGTCGACAAACGGCCAATGGAACTCAAGGAAATCGAAAGGGATGCTGAATTCATCCGTGAGGCTGGCCTGCGTATGCTGAAGTTTCTTGCTCAATACGACATCATGCCCGATCTACCGCCTAGAAATAGATTTCGCTTCCATATGAACAAGGCAGCGAGAAAAAAACGAAGAAAGAAAGCTCAGGAAAGTAGAGAAACCTGATTTCCAAAAATATTACAATGAAATAGCCACTTTAGTATCCTGAATGGAATGAAATTACAGATATGGCCTTAGATCCGTTTCTAGTTTTTCTTGTGATCCACTAAATTGCATCTCGGAATGGATCCTCGGGTCAAACCCGAGGATGACGAGGGGAGAGGGCGCCCCAAACTGGGCGTCACCCCGGACGCAACTGCGATCCGGGGTCCATTATACCGTGCAACGGGCACAGGCATTTGCGTTGGACACCGGCGTCTCAACCGCACCGCTACGGGTACCAATGGATCCCGGTTTGCATGGCAACCGGGATGACGCCGAGGAAAAGAGCGTCAGCAATGCCCTAAGCCACCAAATCCGCCATCGGGACTTCCAAGGCGTTGGCCAGTTTTTCGAGGACAGTCACGGTCGGATTGCGGATACCACGTTCGACGCCGCTGACATAGGTGCGATGCAGGCCCGAACGAAACGCAAGGTCCTCCTGGGAATAGCCTTTTTCCTCCCTGATCTGCCGAAGGTTACGGCCAATGCGTGCACGAATTTCCATGACCGCACACGGCTTGAATGCATCCGATCCGTCTACAGCCTATAAGTCTCAATTGGGTTTACATTGCACGTTAATGTATACTATAAGTCACATATGAGCGCCCTCTTCGAAATCTACATCCATTCACCAATCTGGCTGAAGACATTGATGGTGCTGTTGCCGTTTCTTACTCCGCTGGCGGCGTTGAAGATCGTGCTGGACTATAGGCTGGCCAAGGGGCAAGGGACAGATATGCACCTGCCGCTGGTCAACACCCGGGAAGGAGACGAATTTCTCACCATCCGCTCGCCGGAAGTGGCAAGACGTCTGGAGGACCTGGCGACGATGTATCGGTACAGGAGAGATGGGGAGTGAGGCACGATCCACATCTCCCCCCGTTGAGGGGGAGAGAGCGTTTTCTTGGAATTGGCGCAGCCAAACCTTAGAAAACGCCAGAGGGGGGATTGGTTCACTATCTCGGAATACCCCCCCCTCTTGTTTTGCTAGGGCTTGGCGCCGCATCGCGTCACCAAACCCAAGACAAAACATTCTCCCCCCTTAAGGGGGGAGACTGGATCCGAGCTCGCCGAGCCGCGAGATGATGCAATAGAACAGGAGTCCGGTCCCCAACATCACCGAAAGGTCTGGTATTCGCTCAAAGTGCGTTCGGGGTCGTAAGATTCGCGGGTTTTCTTAATCACCGCCTGGCCGCAATGCATCTTGCCGGTGGTCGGATTTGCCACATATTGGGTTGGTCCGTGCAGGGTCCAGCCATCGGCCAGGGCTTGCGAAATTTTGTGGCAAAAGGCGGTGTCGTCAAATCCGGTGAGGAAACGGTAGAGTGTCGTCACGGATTGATCAGATGACTTTTTGACCGCTGCCTTAATGTTGGTGGATTTGCCGATTGAAGAAGCCTGTGACTTCTTAACACTCAGGGATGGATGGGAACCCATTCTTTCCAAATTATCAGCAACTTCTAATAAACGCTTAGCCGCCTCAAGATGTAGTCGTTCAACCATTTCTCCGTCTAAGTTAATAACGCCAGCGGTCTTGTTGGCTGGCAGTTCATAAGCAGCAACAATCTTGCGGGCGCGTTCGATTTCTTCGTCCTGCGGGCCGAAGATGCGGTTGGCCGGCTCGATCTGGGAAGGATGAATCAGGGTCTTTCCATCAAAGCCAAGCTCTGCCCCCTGATGGCATTCGGCTTCGAACCCGTCATGATCCGAAAAATTATTGAAGACGCCATCAAGGACGGCAAGGTCAAAGGCGCGGGCGGGCGCAATCACCGAGCTGAACCAGGGGATCATCGCCCGGCGGTCCGGGCGCATTGTAACGCCGATGGATTTTGCAAGATCGTTGGGACCGATGACAAGCACCGTCAGCCCGGTCTCGGGCGCAGCGCGAACGATTTCGCTGATTTCCAGGATGGCAGCGGCAGTCTCGATCATGGCCCAGAGTGCCGGACCATTCTTGCCGATATGCGCGGAAACCTCTGTCAGGGTGGCGGCTGATTCCAATTTCGGCAGCAGAATTGCATCCGGCGAAATTGCCAAGGCTGCCTTGAGATCAGCAGCAAAACCGGGACTGTTGGCCGTGTTGGTGCGCACGATACGCTCGCGGGGGCCGTAATCGCCCTTGCCGGCAATATCGACCAATGAGCGGCGGGCTTCATCCTTGCCGCCCTCGGCGATGGAATCCTCAAGGTCGAAGATTACCCCGTCACAGGCAAGGGTGCGTGCCTTTTCCAGCGCGCGGGCGTTTGATGCCGGCATGAACAGGACCGAGCGCCGCGGACGCCAGTTTTTTGTCAGATGAACCAATATAATCCCCTATGCTTCCCCAATTTCATTAGCAAATATCGCATGGCTTTGTAAAAATTCCGTTCGATCCCAATATACCACCGGTATTTCCTGCTTTGGATGGCATGCTAATTCGCCATTTGCCCGTCTGGACACTCGACCGGGGCCGGTCAATGGTGTACACCGCTGCCAAGTTTCAGACAAAACCCGATTACGACAAATTCTAGAACGACCAAGAGACCATGGAAAAATTCACCATCCTGACCAGCGTTGCTGCTCCCCTGCCGATTGTTAATGTCGATACCGACATGATCATTCCCAAGGATTACCTGAAGACGATCAAGCGGACCGGTCTGGGCACGGGGTTGTTTGCAGAAATGCGCTATCACGACGATGGCTCGCACAACAAGGAATTCGTGCTGAACCAGCCGCAATATTCCGAGGCCAGGATCCTGGTCGCCGGTGACAATTTTGGTTGCGGGTCAAGCCGTGAGCATGCGCCCTGGGCGCTGCTGGATCATGGCATTCGCTGCGTAATTTCCACCAGTTTTGCCGATATCTTTTACAATAACTGCTTCAAGAACGGCATTTTGCCGGTCGTCGTCACCGCGGAAGAACTCGACCAACTGATGGATGATGCAAGGCGCGGGGCGAATGCGACTATCACGGTTGATCTTGAAACCCAGACCATCGAAGGACCGGACGGCGGTACCATCACGTTTGAAATTGATTCTGCGCGCAAGCACCGGCTCCTGAACGGGATCGATGATATTGGCGAGACCATGGGCAGAAATCATCATATCGATGACTATGAAACCAGGTTGGCCGAGGCGCGGCCCTGGGTCTGAACCGCATTTCCGGAAAGCGAATTAACAAGTCAAGGCTACAGAAATTGGCTGACGGAAGCTGATTGTCCGGACAGTACGCTATCGGGTAATTCATGAACAAGCTTGCGAGGGACATATGACCAAAAGAACTATTTTGCTGCTTGCCGGTGACGGTATCGGGCCGGAGACCGTCGAGGAAGTAAAAAAAATCATTGCCTGGATGAACGAGGCACTAGGTGCCGGCTTCGAACTCGATGAGGGCCTTGTCGGCGGGGCGGCCTATGATGCGCATGGGGCGGCAATCTCCGAGGAAGACATGGCCAAGGCGATGGCAGCTGATGCCGTGCTGTTCGGCGCAGTAGGCGGGCCAAAATGGGATGATGTACCGTATGAAGCCCGTCCGGAAGCAGGCTTGTTACGCCTCCGGAAGGATATGGAACTGTTCGCAAACCTGCGTCCGGCGATTTGTTATCCCGCACTTGCCGCTTCCTCTTCGCTCAAGCAGGAAGTCGTCGAAGGTCTGGATATTCTCATTGTCCGGGAGCTGACCGGCGGGGTCTATTTTGGCGAACCGAAGGAAGTCATCGATCTGGGTAATGGCCAGAAACGGGCCATTGATACGCAAATCTATGACACGTTTGAGATCGAGCGGATATCCAGTGTTGCGTTTGAACTGGCAAGGACCCGAAGCAACAAGGTCTGCTCGATGGAAAAGCGCAATGTGATGAAATCCGGCGTGTTATGGAACGAGGTCGTTTCACAGACCCATGCCGCAGATTACCAGGATGTCGAACTGACACATATGCTGGCCGATGCCGGTGGCATGCAATTGGTACGCTGGCCGAAACAGTTCGATGTCATCGTCACCGACAATCTGTTTGGTGACATGTTGTCGGATGTTGCCGCCATGCTGACCGGCTCGCTTGGCATGCTGCCATCCGCCTCATTGGGGGCGCATGATCCCAAGACCGGCAAGCGCAAGGCGATGTATGAACCAGTGCACGGTTCGGCGCCCGATATTGCCGGGACGGGTGCAGCAAATCCGATCGCAATGATCGCCTCCTTTGCAATGTGCCTGCGATACTCGTTCAACATGACCAAGGAAGCAGACATGATCGAAGCTGCGATTGCTGCGGCGCTTGATAGCGGTTTGCGCACCGATGACATCATGGCGGAAGACTGCGTCCGGGTTTCAACCATCGAGATGGGTGACGCAATCCTGGCGGAGCTCGGCAAATCGGCGGCATGACAACCAGGTAAATCGATGTCGTCTGACTGTGCCAGCTCTCATACCCGGAAATCTGCCCTCCATTCGCACGGCAGTTTTGAAGGTTTTTTTTCTGGGTTGACAGGTGACTGGCGATTGACCCGGGAAATTAGCGATGGCTCCCGATTTGAAGGATTGGCCCGGTTTACTGATACCTCACCGAATCGCTATCTCCTCCAAGAAAACGGGCAATTGGTGCTTCAAAATTCTGTAACGCTCAAAGCCATGCGAGAATGGCAGTGGATTTATTGCGGCAATGGTCTGCTGGAGATCAGATATTCAGCAAAGAATGGCGGCGGGACATATCACCAGATCGGATTGCTGGCGTTTGAAAATCCGGAAGGCCAATTGTGGCAAGGAGAGGCATTCCATCATTGTGGAAACGACATCTATACTGGATTGTATAACCTTGCTGAAAACTCTCTAAATATCCGTCACGAGATCAATGGCCCCAAAAAGGAATTGGTTATAAGGAGCCATTTTTTTCGCTGACGCCAAAGGCCAGGCTGCGTCACGAACATTAAATTTGAACAAAAAATTTTACGAATGTTCAATCTTATTACCCTAAGCTGAAAATCTGAAAGTAGCTTGGGGTTTACAAAATGACAGTGCATGAATTTCTGCGCGACCAGCGTGGCAATTTTGCCATGACACTCGCAATTGCCATTATTCCTGTAGCGCTGTCGGCCGGTATTGCGGTCGACTATACAAGTGTTTCGCGTCAACAATTCCGACTTCAAAATGCCGTGGACGCCGCAACGCTTGCCGCGGGCAAGGAAATGACGAGTCTGAAGGACCGGCAGGTCCGGAGGACGGTTCGAAACTATCTAAAGGCAAATCTTGATGCCGAAGATTTCAAGGAAATCCGGAAAACCAGGATAAAGATCGACCGCGAAAGTAATGCGCTTGAAGTTACCGCTCAGGCGAGGATGCCTGCAAATTTTGGTCCCATCATCGGTATTCGCAATATGCGCTATAGCGCTACGGCAAGTACCGCTTTGGCGATAGGCAGCCTGGAAGCGGTGCTTATATTGGACAATACAGGTTCGATGTCGGTTAGCGGGAAAATTGATGCGCTAAAGGACGCGTCTACAAATTTCGTCAATAACGTCATGGATCTGGCTGGAAGTGGAGATTCCACCAAGATCGGAATTGTCCCATTTTCCGAATACGTCAATGTAGGGACGGACAAAGCGGGCGAATCCTGGCTGGAGTTGACACATGATGCTGCAGAAGGTGAATGCATACCTGACCAGCCGGTGCCACCGTCTTCAGCATGCTCCCAGCACACAGTCAGTGTCTCGGTCGACGGTTCTTCGTCCAATGGAAGCAATCTATCCTGCAGTATTGGCGGGCATACAATGGGTGGCGGCTCCGGTTTTCCATCAGGATTTGATGTTGATAGTTTCTTTAACAATATCAACGCCCTTAATAGCGGGTCGTCCAGTTCCGCCAGCTGCTCCTCATCCAGCACTGGTAGCGGTAGCGCCAGTGCAAGTTGCAGCACTACAAGTGGCGGTAACAACAATGGTAGTAGCAATAGCGGCGGAAATGCCTCTCAACTAGGTTCGTTTTGTCCTCAGACGGGAGGCGTCTGGAAAGGTTGCGTAGGTTCTCGAGGCTATCCGAAAAACCTTCAAGACAATGGCTATGGCGAACGCATTCCAGCTTTCTATGGAAGCGAACAAGGGTATGAACAATGCCCAAGCAAGCTTGTCGAGTTGACCAACAACAGACAAAAGCTCTTGAAAACCATCAATGACATGAAGGCTACCGGAAATACCTATATCCCGACGGGTCTGATTTGGGGAATGCGCCTTCTTTCGAGCCATGAGCCATTTGCCCAGGCTGCCAGCAAATCTACCGCGAGGAAAAAAAGCATACAGAAAGCGTTGATCTTGATGTCCGATGGCGAAAATACCATCTCGAAAAATCGGGATTCGCATCTTCACAATGGGGCCGATTATTCACAGGCAGATGCCTGGACAGCAGAATTGTGCGATTCGATCAAGAAGAATGGCGTTTCAATATATACGCTTTCCTTCGGTACTTCAGTGTCTTCAGACACCAAGAAACTCTTGAAAAAATGCGCAACCTCGCCAACACTTTTTTTTGACGCGGGTAACAGGAACAAACTCGTGGCCGCATTCGATGACATCGCAGGTTCGCTTATGAAGCTATACCTAAGAAAGTAGGGTATTTTCCAGGATCGCTAGATTGCCGGTCGGCGATTTACCGATGATGACAATTGACTCTCAACAGTAAAACGACCATATACGGCGCACCGTATTTGGAGCAATTGTATGAACACGTCATACCACCAATGGTATCGAGTTGCTGACGGGGCGCATCACGCTCCGCTGAATGACGGTTTTTGCCCACAGAATGACATGGGCACGATGGAAACGACCAAAAAATCTACGAAAAAAACGACCGGGATCTAATCCTCCGGCATGTTTCCGCAGTTCTCCCTGGAAATGAGCCGGGGAGGTGGCCGTTCAACCATGCGTAAGCGGCCGTTTCAAAAGGGGGAACAGCTGGAGCGTCCAGTGACTATCAGGACCAGGAAAGAGACATGGGATACGTAATTGCAATCGTCGGGGCAACCGGCAATGTGGGAACCGAGATGCTGGATATTCTGGCAGAGCGCGGATTTCCTGCCGACAAGGTTTACGCACTTGCTTCACGCAGAAGCCAGGGCAAGGAAATCTCGTTTGGCGACAAGACATTGAAGGTCGAAGCCCTGGACGGATTTGATTTCTCCAAGGTCGACATTGCCCTGATGTCGGCGGGCGGCGGATTGTCGAAGGAATGGTCGCCGAAGATTGCGGCACAGGGTTGCGTTGTAATCGACAACTCATCGGCATGGCGCTATGACGCCAATGTTCCGCTGATTGTGCCCGAAGTTAATGCGGATGCAATTGACGGGTTCACGAACCGGAACATCATCGCCAATCCGAACTGTTCGACAGCGCAGCTGGTTGTTGCGCTAAAGCCGCTGCATGATGCGGCAAAGATCAAGCGCATTGTCGTTTCCACCTATCAGTCGGTTTCGGGTGCGGGCAAGGAGGCGATGGATGAACTGTTCAACCAGACCCGCGCTGTGTTCGTGGCTGATCCGATCGAAGCCAAGAAGTTTTCGAAACGAATTGCGTTCAACGTCATCCCGCATATTGACGTCTTCATGGATGACGGCTCGACCAAGGAAGAGTGGAAAGTCGTTGCCGAAACCAAGAAGATGCTGGACAAGTCCATCAAGGTCAGCTGCACGGCGGTTCGCGTACCGGTATTTGTCGGCCATAGTGAAGCCGTAAATATCGAGTTTGAAAATCCGATCTCGGCTGATGAAGCGCGGTCGATCCTGCGCGAAGCGCCCGGCTGTCTTGTCATCGACAAGCGGGAAGATGGCGGTTACATCACGCCGGTCGAATGTGCCGGCGAAGATGCGACCTATATCTCCAGGATCCGCGAGGATTCGACACTTGAGAATGGACTGAACATCTGGGTTGTATCGGACAATCTGCGAAAAGGTGCCGCGCTCAATACGGTACAGATCGCGGAATTATTGATAAATCGCGGATTGCTGCAGAAGCGTAACGCGGCATAACCTAGCCCGATCATGATTGCGGGCGGCGGTTTCCTGGGTTGCCCGCAAGTTTTCCTGCCATATCAACGCCGCATTAATCCGTCAGCGATTAACATCACCAAGCTTACTTTAGGGAATGCTGGTTAACCCTAGATATCGCTTGACGATATCAGGCACTTGGCATTTCTGCCTTGTGAGTGGATGATGTCCGTATTGCCGGGGACCGAAACAGGATCTGAGGAAACAAAATGCGCTTGCTGACAACTGGCCTAATTGGCGGCATGGCCGCTGCGATATTGATGGGGGCAGCAATTCCTGCACATGCTGCGAAACAGTGCGGAAACGATTCAAGAGGCTTTAATGCCTGGGTAGCCGAGTTTCGAAAAGAAGCGATGGCAAATGGCATCCGCAAGCAAACGCTGGATGAAGCCTTTGCCGGCATGAGATATGCCACCGACACGATCCGGCTGGATCGCAACCAGCGGAGTTTCAAGCTCTCCTTTGATCAGTTCATGAAAAAGCGTGGTGCTGCGACCATCATCAAGCAGGGTAAGCGCCACAAGAAAAACAACGCCGCGGCTCTGGCCCGGATCGAAGCCCGGTACGGTGTACCGCCTGGTCCCCTGATCGCGATTTGGGGCATGGAAACCGCCTTTGGCCGTTTTTCAGGCGACAAACCAATCTTTCCGGCACTTGCAACGCTTGCTTACGATTGCAGACGTTCGGAATTTTTCGAGACACAGCTTTATGGCGCGCTGCAAATCCTGCAGTCGCGGCAATTGTCCAAATCCAAGATGCGCGGTGCGGGTCATGGTGAGTTGGGCCAGATGCAGTTCCTTCCCGCAAATTACATCAAATATGGTGTTGATGGTGACGGCAATGGAAGGGTGGACATGGTCAACTCCCACATAGACGGGCTTGCATCCACCGCAAACTATCTGCGTGCCTATGGCTGGAAACGCGGTGCTGGTTATCAGCCCGGAGAGCCCAATTTCAGGGCAATCCAGGGCTGGAACAAAGCTGGCGTCTATCAGAAAGCGATTGCCTCTATTGCGAAATCGATAGACGGCTAGAACTTGTGCCAACAGGCGGCTGAACGAGTTTCCTGCCGCCTAAACCGGCAAATCGTCAAACTGTCCTGAATCCGGGTCCATTACCGCCAGTCCGCCGGTTGAAATATCGAACCAGGCACCATGCAGCTGCAGTTGCGATCTCTCGACCAGTATTCGGACGCAGGGAAAGGTCATCAGATTGGCGATGGAGTTACGGATACCGGCTTCTTCGAGGGCTTTCTGACGAGCTTCCAGTTTCGTTGCATCCTCGCAGCGGATATCCTTGGTGGCAGGCTCCAGCAAAGATATCCATTTGCCGATAAAATCACCCGGTGACAACGGCTCGCCAGAATGGCCTTCCATCTGTTCGCGGAAGGCATGAATGCCGCCGCATCTGCCATGGCCCATGACGACGATGTGTTTGACCTTGAGTGCCTGAACGGCAAACTCCAATGCCGCCGAAGTACCGTGATAATCGTCATCCGGCTGATAGGGCGGGACAAGGTTGGCAACATTTCTCACGACAAATATCTCGCCGGGCGCGGCATCGAAAACCGTTTCAGGTGCAGCGCGGGAATCGCAGCAGGAGATAATCATGATTTCCGGCTTCTGCCCCTCGGCAGCGAGCTTGTTATAGCGCTCGCGCTCATGGCGTAACCTGCTGTAATGAAAGGCTTTATATCCCTTGCCGAGCCGATCTGGAAAATTACGATCTACCTTATTGCGGGTCATCAATCCCTCCGGTTTTCCGAATCTCAAAAATTTTCAAAGGTTCTGGCGCGCTTCGCCAGTGAGATCAAGCCCAGATCGCTATTTGCAGTCCGTTCTTGTCCTCAGTTGGATGGTCCGGGAACGATTTTGCCAATCCATGCTTTAACCTGCGGGCGACCGAAAGACATGCACAAGCATCGAGAAAATCGTCCGCTGCCGCTCCCCTTGGCGGCTTCTGGTCGAGAAACTCACGATCAAAGCCGGCAGAAACCAGGAGTCCTTTACGTTCGTCCATGCCTTGCGGATTTATCCGCCCCTTGATCTTCTTGGGTGTTTGCAATGGGTTTTCATTATTCAGGCGCCAGAAGGCCAGTTCAGGATGGACCTCATAAATTTGCTGCCGGGTACCGCTGATCAGAAGCTGATCAATTTCGCGGATTTTCGGAAACAGGTGGAAAGCCTGTCGGGAGACCTTACGCAATGGATCTGACGTTAGCAGCGCTATCCGGCAAGCTTCAGAATAGTCTTCGGCATAAACGGCGGCGCGGGCAGGGATCGAGAATACGCTGGATTGCCTTTCTCCCAGAAGCGGTCGGATCAGCGCTTCGGGTCCGCGCCCGCCCTTGCCAATCTGATCGGGCAGACCGATAGGCATGTCCACGGCGATAGTACTTCCGGGGACAAAACTTTCGATCAGAGAACGGAAATCAGAGGCAATAATGACCTGGCAGGAAGCGAAATCCTCTGCCGAGGCGACCGCAATCCAGCCGGCCTTGCAACCGTCTACGCCGACCAGAGTTTCGGTGTCCATCGACCCGTCAAGCCTGAGGATTTGCCGACAAGCGCATATTGTGCATGTACACCATTGCCATGGGCTTGACGAGGCTATGGCTTGCGAGTTGCGGCATCAACTCGCTGTCATTTCGCTTGACGGCTCCGGCCATGACTTCGAAGACTGATGCCGCAGCGCGTTGGAGGGCGATTTCGACCCGTTCATCGTCGAGCAACGTTGCCAGCAGTATCGCCGCAAAAAGATCGCCAGCCCCGCTGCCAGGGCCGGCAAGGCGTTTGTGCTCGGCGAGGATTGTCTTTTTTCCATATACCAGCAGGTTGCCGATATTTCCGCGCATCAGGCCAGGCGTCGATGTCGCAATGACCATCGCGTCTGGAAACCGGGCTTCAGATGGTAGTTCGTGCATCATTTCCGTCAGTTCAACCGCACGATCGCAAATTTCCGCATGGTCTGTCAGTTCATCGTGACCGGTAAGCCATGCAAGCTCGTAAATGTTCGGTGTCGCCATGGATGCTTTTGGCAGCAACTTATCTCTTATCTCCGTTGCAGTAGGCACCGAGACATACAGGCCCTTTTGATCCCCGATCACAGGATCGCAAAGGTACAGAATGTCGGGATTGATTGCGCGAATGCGGCCAACGAAATCAGCAATGATCGAAACCTGCTCCGGATTGGCGATATAGCCGGTGGTTATTGCGCCGACCTCTCCGATCCAGGGGGAGTTTTCAAGGTCGAGCAGAAAGTCGCTCAGCTTTTGCGTATCTGTTTCTATCCGAGTCGCCCTGCCGTGACCGGGATGGTAGGGCAAAATCACCGTGGGCACGATCCAGACCGGAAAC
The DNA here is from genome assembly GCA_028289365.1 of Salaquimonas sp. Taxonomy (GTDB): domain Bacteria; phylum Pseudomonadota; class Alphaproteobacteria; order Rhizobiales; family Rhizobiaceae; genus BOKV01. The sequence goes on from JANQQM010000005.1 coordinate 34,569, forward strand.
CCAAGCGTTCCGAAAGCAAAGGCACTGGCCCGGTTACCGACGGAGCCACGGGCGACCTGGCTCGAGATCGATATTATTGCTGGTTTCTGGCTAGGAGGCATCGGTGTCATTTGATGATGTAGGTGTTCATCACGTGGATAAACAACCCAATGAATACAATGAGCGCCAGGATCCTGGCGATGCGTTTGCCCCAGATTTCAATTTTATCATCTTCGGGATTTTCGGTACCGGAAAAATGCTTGCTTAGGCGATTGACGTTGCGGGCGAAGGATGACGTTCCGATTGTCTCGGTGTCGCGGTCTACGCGATCTAATATCCGTTGGGCCTCCTTCTCCCGTTCAGGATCGGGAGAACCTGCCCGTTTTTGGCTTTTGCCGTGCTTTACGGATTTATCGCCGCTTTTATTCATGATGTCAGACCTGGGTCGAAGGAATTTTCAAAACATGTTTCGCAGTAATTCTTACAATCATCAAGAAGATTGCATGGACAGATTACTGGCCTGACCTAAATTTCATTCATGATGTTTGGTGGCGGTGGTCTGAAAAGACTGGCATAGTCGCGAAATGCACGGGTGATTCTCTTTGGAATTGCTGTTGGGCCAGGGCACGGATGGCAGCGGGATTGGACAATAATAAAGAGCAGGCAGTTGATGCCGGCGATCCCATTTCCGGTGCAGAGGAAACCGGATCCCGGGTGGATCGCAAGGGTATTGTGGGCTGGATGTTCTTTGACTGGGCAGCCCAGCCGTTTCATACGTTGATCATCACCTTTATTTTCGCGCCCTATTTTGCTTCTGCCGTGGTGACTTCTGATGGTGTTCCCGATCCGGTCAAGGGTCAGGAGTGGTGGGGATATGCAGCCGGTATCGGCGGCTTGATCATTGCCTTCATGTCCCCGATCCTGGGCGCGCTTTCAGATGCAACCGGTCCCCGGAAACCCTGGATATTCGGGTTCTCGGTTCTGGCGATCATCAGCGTCTGGTCGCTCTGGTATGTAACGCCGGGGGCAAGCCATCATCTTGTGATGTTCGGGCTGGCAGCATTTGTCGTTGCGCTGATCGGTTTTGAATTTGCAGCGGTTTTCAACAATGCCATGATGCCGGGCCTCGTCTCGCGCGAGAAGATGGGTGCGCTTTCCGGTAATGCCTGGGCGCTCGGCTATTGCGGCGGGCTGATCTGCCTGACCTTCGTCCTGCTGCTGCTTGCCTCGAACCCCGATACCGGCAAGACGCTCGCCGGACTGGATCCGGTATTCGGGCTTAATCCTGCAGAACGGGAGGGCGACAGGGCGGTCGGTCCGATTACCGCAATCTGGTATCTGATCTTTGTCATTCCCCTGTTTCTGTTCACACCGGATTCGGCGAAGCAGGTCAGGGTCGCAGGTGCGGTGCGTCGGAGTTTGCATGAACTTGCCACAACCTTGAAATCGCTGCCGCATGAGAAAAGCCTGTTTTCTTTTCTGGGTGCCAGCATGCTCTATCGCGATGCGTTGAATGGACTTTTTACCTTTGGCGGCATCTATGCCAGCGGCGTGCTTGGCTGGACATCCATCCAACTGGGCGTTTTCGGTATCATCGCCAGCATAGCAGGTATATTTGGCTGTGTTCTGGGAGGCTGGTCGGACAATAAGATCGGCACCAAGAAGGTTGTGGTGATCTCAATCATCATCCTGATGATCGCCTGCACCATCCTGATTTCGACCGGGCCAGATGAAGTGTTTTTCACCAGCCTGGCCACCGGATCGAGCTTGCCGGATATGGTGTTCTATGCCGGTGGCTGCCTGATTGGCGCGGCGGGCGGCGCGTTGCAGGCGGCCTCCAGGCCGCTTCTGGTAGATCAGGCCAAGCCAGGAAAGATGGGCGAGGCTTTTGGACTATACGCTTTGTCCGGACGGGCGACGGCCTTTATCGCGCCACTGTCGATCGCCTTCGTAACCGGCCTGTTCGACAATCAGAGGATCGGTATCACACCGGTCTTGATGTTGTTTGCACTCGGCATGCTCTTGCTGATCCCGGTTCGGTCAAGGGAATAGACATCAGCAGGATCAGTGGCGGAAATGCCGCATTCCTGTGAAGACCATGGTAATGCCGGCATCATCTGCGGCTTGAATGACCTCGTCATCGCGCATGGAGCCGCCCGGCTGGATAACCGCCGTCGCGCCGGCTTCAATCGCGGAAATTAAACCATCTGCAAATGGGAAGAATGCATCTGAAGCGACGACTGATCCGCGGGTCAGCGGTTCGGCCAGATTTGCTGTTTGTGCGGCGTCTTCAGCCTTTCGCGCTGCAATCCTGGAGGAATCGATGCGGCTCATCTGACCGGCGCCGATGCCAACCGTTGCGCCATCCCTGGCATAAACGATCGCATTTGACTTGACGTGTTTGGCTACCTTGAACGCAAACAGCAGGTCCGCCAGTTCCCGGTCTTCCGGTTGGCGCTTGGTGACGACGGAGAGATTTTCGCGAGACAGAATGCCATTATCGCGGGATTGGACCAGATATCCGCCGGCGATCGATTTCAAGGAAATGCCTGGGTCCGCCGGATCGGCGAGGCTTCCGGTTACCAGCAAACGGAGGTTCTTCTTTGTCGCAATGATTTCCCTGGCTTCATCGGAAACAGAGGGTGCAATGATTACCTCGGTGAATAGCTGAATGATCTGGCCGGCAGTCTTGGCGTCAAGCTCGCCATTTAGCGCCAGTATTCCGCCGAATGCCGAAACCGGATCGCAGGACAGGGCTGTTTGATAGGCTTGTTCCAGCGTTTCACCGACCGCCACACCACAGGGATTGGCGTGTTTGATGATGGCGACAGCAGCCCCGTCTTCGGCCGGGAATTCGCTGACAAGCTCGAATGCGGCATCGGTGTCGTTGATGTTGTTGTAGGACAATTGCTTGCCCTGCAATTGCGTTGCGGTGGCGACACCAGATCTTGGCTTTCCGCCCAGATAAAGCGCGGCTGTCTGATGCGGATTTTCACCATAGCGCAGGGATTCCTCGAGCTCGCCCGAAACGGTAATGCGTTCCGGTGTCGCGATGTCTAAAGCCTGTTGGTACCAGTTCGAAATCGCACTGTCATAAGCTGCGGTGCGGGTAAAAGCCTTGGCGGCAAGCATCTTGCGGTATTCGAATGGTGTCGAACCATCATTTTGTTCCAGCGTTTCAATGAAACCGGAGTAGTCTTCAGGTGAAGTAAGCGTGGCAACATAGGCATGGTTTTTTGCCGAAGCACGTATCATTGCCGGGCCGCCAATATCTATGTTCTCGACGGACTGGGCATAGGAAGCTCCGGAGGCGGCGACCTGTTCAAACGGATAGAGGTTTACGATAACGAGATCGATTGGGGTTATGTCGTGCGCTTCCATTGCGCTCGCGTGATCCTCATCGTCGCGGATGGCCAGCAATGCGCCATGGATGGATGGGTGCAGGGTCTTGACCCGGCCATCCATGATTTCGGGAAAGTTGGTGACCTGCGAAACATCGGTCACATCAAGCCCGTTTTCTGCGAGTGTCCTTGCCGTGCCGCCAGTTGAAATCAGCATGACGCCGCGTTTTGACAAGGCGGCGGCAAATTCCACAATACCGGTCTTGTCGGAGACGGAAATCAATGCACGCTTTACAGGGACGAGGTCTGGAGGAGAGATATTCTTGGATTGAACGGCCATTTGATTTTTCCGGTTGAACCAAAATGAGGCGGTTAGCACGGCGAAGGCGCAAAGCAAATGGCAGATCGCCGAATGCGATCATGATCCACTGTTTGTTTGGGTAAAAACAAGTTTGTCCCAGGATCCAATGCTAGGATTTTTCTTGACCGGCCTTATTGTCCCGGCGTTCGAACAGCCAGCGTACTTCCTGGGCGCGGGTGCCCGGAACTTTCAAAACGATCTGGCTGGTGCGCCTTGACCCGCCCGGTACTGCAAACAACATGCTTTCCTCGATTTGCGGCGCAGTGTCTGTGCAGATAAAGCGCCAGGACTGGCCGCGCGCGCAGGACAGGTGAATTGTCCGGCCGTCCTGCATTTTTGATGCCGAGACCGAGGGATGAAGATGAAAGCGTATCGCGACATCCTGACTTCCGGCATTTTTCATGGTCCGGCCATCGGATGTTTTCAGCCGGTCAATGCCCATGAAGGAGCAGCCTTGTTTGCCCAAGACGAGCATGCGTTCATGGATAACGCCGTAGCGGGTCAGGTAGCCGTCATGACTTGCGGTAAGTGAAACCGTATTTCCGGCATCCTTGCGTTCGCATGGAACCCTGCTTGGTCCGCTGATAATGCGGTCGCCGAAATATCGGCCAAGCATGCTGTCTGCGTTGAAGCGACAGCTGGAGGTGTCATTCAAGGTCAGCGTGGAATGGGCGGCTGTCGACCTGCCGGCCCGGATGGCGTCGATATTGTGGAAGGGGGGAATTCCGCAATTTACGATCACCGGCGTTCCGGCCGAACTCATTTCGAAGGAAAGACACCCTGCATGCATATTGGCCGACAAATCGCCGCGCGGTGCTTTACCGGCCTCGAATATGATCATGGTCTCGTCCTGCAAAATGCGGTGAAAGCCGGAATAGGCAGCATTTGCGGGCGCCTCGCCCATGGTTTGATCATACCGTAACACGGTTGCGACAAGGTCGTTTGACGTGGCCGAGGTGCCATTGAACCTGGCGATTGAGCCGTCGCCCATGCGATAAAATTTCAGGGCAGCCGATATCTTGTCGATCGCCGAAAGCAGTTCATGCGATGGCTCCTTGCCGGTACGCAATATCGATTCACGCAAGGGAAGCAGCAGTGCGAGGATTTCGGGAAGGACACCCGGGCACCGGGAGATGTGGCCGCCATCGGGATAGATCTGCCGTGACAGTTCCGCATCGAGATCCCTGGAGGCCGAGCGAACAGAAAATTTTCTGCCCTCGACGCAGATCGCGGCATAGGCAAGCGCAATGCGTGCGGTCAGGCGCGGCATGCCATCGGTGGCGCCGGAAGCCGATCCCCGCAAGAACCGGACATGCTGCCCGATTGATTTCAGGAACCGCCGATAGTCGTCAAGTTCGGCATTTCTGACAATCAGAACGGAATGACATAGCCAGGAAAGCAGGCGCTGTGCGGTTACATCGACGTCCCAGGCAGGATCCCCGGCAGGATTGCGATGGGCGTAAATCCAGTCCCTTGCGAGAAATTGTGCATTGGTGGCGGAGACCGCATCACCGGCAGCACCGAGATGCCGCAGCCAGGTAAACGAGTTCAGTTCGCGTGCCCATGCTTCGCGGGGCGGGTCGATGGTGAAGGGATTTGTTCCCCTGG
>JANQQM010000015.1 GCA_028289365.1 Salaquimonas sp.
ACGGCGCGATGATCGCCCATTCCGCGTCGGTCAGATCGCTTCCGTACCGCAGACCTTCGCGCCTATGCTGCTCACGGCTGGTCGGTGTCCACATGACGCTCTCCAAACTGGTATTGACAACCGTTTGGAATCACATCTGAACCCGGCCATCCACCTCAAATCCGAGTTTCCAGACAGCCTCTTAGAGCCAATCCGGTGCAACACGGCGTGTTTGACCTAAGTCGATACCAAAACAGGTGAACCGAAAATATCGAACGTGGAAATGGAGAAATTTGACCATCAGCCGCAGAAGTTCTGCGACGATGTGGCGAGTACTTTCTACAGACTTTTCATTTGGCTGTTCAAAAAACTAAATTCACTCGAAGCCATTCTCTTCAAGAGATCCCCAGGCGGCCCATTACGCTTTCAATGATCTGAACGAGTTTTTCCGATTTCTGCAAATCAAGCCCGTCGGCATGGGGCGATGAAAATCGCCCTGCATCATTGTCAAAGTATCGGCCTGAAGCCTCGGCAAATTCGTCGGACAATGCAGCACGCTTCAAGATGTCGACCCCAATGCCGATGTCCTTACCCTGCATCCCAAACCCTTCTCGAACCATTTTACTGGCCAGCAATGATCCTGGGTTGACCGCGACAATCATCGGCTGCGACCCTTTTTGTGCCGCTGCCATTTGAACTGTCCACATGATCATCGCGAGCTTGCTTTGCGCATAAGCCGGCATATCGGCCAATTGGATTTCCCCCAACAGGGCCTCCACTTCTACCGGGGCCTGGGCCGCAGACGATACATTGACCACCCGCCCATCTCTTCCCAACAGCGGCAAGAGTTTTTGGGTCAGGAGATAGGGCGCGATAGAGTTAACGACAAAGCGGATATCCAGGCCATCCGACGTCATGGGATTGGGTGTACGTAAGATTCCGGCGTTATTGATGAGCACATCAAGGCGCTCATCTTTCGCCAACAGCGCATTTGCCAGAGCCGCGACGTCCTCCAGGTTCGAGAGATCGACTACATGGCTTTCAATCTCACCGGTGCCGAGAAGGCCCTCTACGACCGTGGCAAGCTTCTCTCGGTTTCGCCCATGCAAGATCACGCGATGACCGTCGGCGATCAGGGATTTGGCTGTTTCCAGGCCGATCCCGTCGGTCGATCCGGTAATGAAGATCGTTTTTTGCATGGCTTTCTCTTCGTCTGCGTCCTAGTCGTTGACCTCTTGAACCTTGACAAGCAGGTCCGGCCAACGACGCTGATTGTCCATATCGAACTGCGCGCCTTGTTCATCGGCCCATTTGAACCGCTTTAGGGCAGGCGTTTGGCTGGTCGCTTGGTAAAGCCAGTAGGCTTCCGAGCGCAGAGCGTCTTCAATCGGTTGATCGATTGATTCATAGATGGCCTGTTTGGCCGCATTGATCGAGGCGGTTGGCCAGAGCGCGATGCGTTTGGCGAGTGCCTCGACGAAAGGTCCAATCTCGTCCGCGTCTAAGGCGCGATTGATGGTGCCCCAGGCTTCTGCCTGGTCGGCATCCCAGTCATTGGCGCCCAAAACAATCTCGAGCGCCCGGCCGAGACCAATTTGGCGCGCCATGCGAGACGCCCCACCACCACAAGGCAAAATGCCCATGCCGACTTCCATCTGCATGAATCTTGCTTTCCCGCGGGCAGCGAACCGCATATCGCAGGCCAGCGCAAATTCATGGCCGCCGCCACGGGCGAAGCCTTCGATTTTGGCAATCGTCGCTTGGGGCAGTTTGCTAATCCGTTCCAGCACAACCTGCAGATCCAGCAGCTTGACTTCGTGCCGCGAAACGGCCTTGCCGGACATATCCTTGAGGAAATTCGTATCGGCGTGACAGACAAAAATTTCCGAGTGGGCCGATTGGAACACTACCACCTTAACCGAGTCATCGGCCTCCAGTTTCTGCGCCAAATTGTTGAGGTCGGCCAGCATCGGCAGCCCCTGAACATTGACCGGCGGATAGTCGAAGGTAACCCAGGCAATCCCATCCTCGGCTTTGACGTTAAAGGTGGTGAAGTTGTCGTAGTCCATCGAAGCAATCCTTTTTCGGATGGTCGTGCGTTCGGCGAGACTATATTTGCTGGTATTTATCCTATAAACAGCCTCTATTTGAGTTCAGAATTCGGATTTTGTAGATAAATATCATGGATACAGACGGCATCCGGCTATTCGTTATGGCTGCAGATATGCTGAATATCAGTGCGGCTGGGCGTCAACTCGGCTTGGCCCCAGCGAGTGCCAGCGCCAGACTTTCCAAGCTGGAAAATCAAATCGGTGCGGATCTATTGCATCGGTCGACGCGGAAAGTTTCTTTGTCGTTAGAGGGGGCGGAATTCCTTCCCTATGCCCGAGAAATCCTGGCCCAGGAAGACGCTGCACTGGCAGCATTGGGACATGGCAGCGGCGACGTTACCGGAACCTTGCGCTTTGCTGGGTCCAGCACCTTCGCCCAGCAATTCATCGTGCCGCTTCTTCCGGAGTTTCTTGAGCGCTATCCCGGCGTGAATCTCGAACTCAAGCTATCTGACGTGCAGATTAATCTCATCGAAGGTGGCTTTGATCTGGCACTCCGCAACTATGCC
>JANQQM010000019.1 GCA_028289365.1 Salaquimonas sp.
GCCAAAAGTTCTTTTGCGGCCATCAACATTCCCGGCGTGCAGAAACCGCATTGAAGCCCGTGCTTTTCCCAGAAGGCCTGCTGAATCGGATGCATCGCACCGGGCCGCCCCATACTCTCGACAGTCTCAATCTGTTTGCCCTGTGCCTGCACGGCAAATAGCAGGCACGACCGTGCTGTTGCCCCATCGATCATCACATTGCAGGTACCGCAAACTCCGTGCTCACAACCGACATGGGTTCCGGTCAAACCGGCTATTTCACGGATGAAATCCGACAGGAGCATTCTGGGTTCGACCGATCCGGCATAAGGGGTGCCGTTAATGGTCAGTTCAATATCTTGCTTGGTCATCTTTGTTGTACCGGTTTATTGAGATGCTATCTGAACAGCCCGCGCTAATACGCGACGCGACAAAGCACGAACGAGATCTCGTTTATAATCTTCGTCTGCATGGAGATCGGCGGTTGGATCGGCTTGGCGGGCTGCGAGATCCGCAGCATCCGATATAATGGAATCGCCGGCGTCTGCGCCTTCCAAATGGGCCTCAACTGCGGACATGCGCTTGTTTTCCGCACCAGCCCCCGTTAGCCCCAATCGAACATCTTTGATTTTTCCTCCGGCAACCGTCAAACGGCATGCCGCCGACACAATTGAGAAATCTCCCTTGCGCTGTGAAACTTCCTCAAATGCGTATCCCTCCTCCTTAGACTGTGAAGGAATGCGAATTTCGGTCAGCAATTCCTGGGAATTCACCGCAGTTTCGAACTCTCCGACAAAAAATTCCGATGCCGGCACTACCCGCTCGCCGCCGGGTCCGCGAATAACCATGCTCGCATCGAGCAACGTCAAAACCAATGGCATTTCCGAGGCTGGATCCGAATGACAGATGTTGCCACCCAGGGTTCCACGATTACGCACGGTATGATGCGCAACATGTTTATAGGCCTCTATCAGCAGCGGACAGGCGGAAACGACAAGGTCCGATCCGATGATTGTGTTGTGCGTTGCAACAGCACCAATCTGCAAACCGCCGCCCTCTTCCCGGACGAAATCCAGAGCCGATACATCACTGATATCAATCACGTGATCCGGTGAGGCCAGACCCAAATTCATCATGGGGACCAGGCTTTGACCACCGGCAATCAACCTGGCATTTTCACCGTGATCGGCGAGTAACGTGATGGCCTCGTCTGCAGACGATGCCCGGTGGTAATCAAACGGCACCGGTTTCATACAGTCCTCCACTCTACTTTTAATTATTTTTGTAATTAAGAGTATGCTCAGTCATTTTATATGTCCTGTCAAGTTGGCGTTTTGAATGATCGGGCCTGCACTTATGAGCCCGAATTGGGATCACGCTTGAAGAGAAGAAGTACCGATGCGCTGGCACACCGCCTGAAAATCGGTAGGATGACAAACAGTATTTTCAGTCGTCGACAGGACTATTTCGGCAAAGGTGTTTGTGATGCAAACATTGCATCGTCACGTCATTCAGTTTGCAAAAAACTGAACAGGTGAAGATGTCCTGCAACGAAAGACACAGGGAGAAAAAACACAATGGATATGCAAATTCCAGGTTTATCGGAAGAACAGGAAATAATGCTCAACACTTGTCGGTCCTATGTGGACGATGTCGTGATTCCATTTTTACGGCAGAACTGGGAGCGAGAATGGCTGATGGAACCGGAGTCCCGATTGCTCCCTGAGATTTTGGCCGGAGCTGATGCTGCAGGTCTCAGAACACTTGCGGTGCCGGAAGCCTTCGGCGGGGCAGAACCCGATTTAAGAACACAGGCACAGACTTTTGCGCTGATCGCAACGGAGATAGCGCGCGGCGATTCCGGATTAGCCGACAAGCTCGTGCAGAACTGGAAGGTATCGGTTCTCCTGCGGGAATTCGCCCCCCAGCATCTGCAGAAAAAGTGGTTCACCCGGCTCGTTGAAGATCTAAACTTCCTGCTGGCTCATGCCCTGACAGAACCGCGTGGCGCCTCGGACCGCTGGCTGCCCTATAACGTGCCGGAAGCGGCTATGCATACCAAGGCCGTATTTGAAGACGGCTTCTGGGTCCTAAACGGACGCAAGCAATTTATCTCCAACGGCTATGATGCGGGACTCTACGTCATCTATGCGAATACCAATACCGACGTTGGCATGTTGCAAGGGACAAGCAACTTTCTTGTACCCCGAGACACGCCGGGTCTGACGGTGGCACGGTGTAACGAAACCATAGGATGCCGCTTTATGAACAATGGTGAAATCATCCTGGAAAATTGCCGCGTCCCTGAAGATCATTTGCTCACCAGGGATGATGCGCTTGGAAAGGCCGGTATTTATTTCAAACCCGGAAAAATTATTCAGGCCGCCAAGAATCTGGGTGTAGGCATTGGTGCCTATAACGCAACCCAGGAGTGGGTGCATGAGCATATTCAGGGTGGTCGGGTGCTGATCAAACATCAGGCCGTCGCGTTGCGTGTGGCGGATATGGCGATCAAGATCGAGGCTGTCAGATCAATGTTGTTCCGAGCCGCAAAAGCCGTCGATGACAACGCCCCGGAAGCCGGGGTTTTGTGTGACATGGTTAAAAAATTCGCCGCCGATCAGATATTGACGGTCTGTCATCACGCTATGGAGCTCCATGGTGGATCGGGTTCGATGCTGGAACTTGGAATCGAAAAATATTTTCGGGATGCCGCAATATTTCCGCATATGGACGGCACCTCGGATATCAGTTCCTTTCGAGTCGTCAAAGGCTTGTTCCCCGATACAGCGGGCGCCTATGCCGGACCTGAATGACATGAGTTGAACGCAATTATTCGTGGGTCATAATCTGAGTACCCGAAATGGGCAGCATTCGATCCGATTGTGTCTTCAGGCGCGGAAGATAGAACTAAGCAGATCGCAAAACTCGGAAATTCAAGGGAACCCTTTATCTCTGGATCAATTCATGCGGGATGTCGTTCGTCCAGCCCATACCCGCAGGTCAAACATGACTTTCACGGTTGCGGCAAGGACCAGTGCGCACAGGATGGCTTTCGAAAATGTCTCCATCGTACCCTCGATCAGCAAACAATGGATCACGCTGCCCAAGACGATCACGACAGCCAGACACGTATGAATGACACGCCATGTCCGTGGCCGCAGTCGCAGACGCCGTCGAAAGGCTGCCAGAAACGCCGTGGCCAGGATGGCCCACATGGCCGTTACGCCAAAGGGGGAGAACAGCGTTGGTGAAACGAAAAGAAGAGCGTCAATGACGTCGGGTGGGCTGGTGATCCAAAGA
>JANQQM010000027.1 GCA_028289365.1 Salaquimonas sp.
TCAAGGCCATGGCAGTGCCCTCGCGATCATCGGGATAGTAGCGCTCTTCCACCTGTTCAGCGATCTCGTCGAGGAACAGACCGGCAAAAAGAGCTGAAACCGGGCCGATCAGAAAGGCGGCACCGATAAACATGCCGGCACCCATTAGCCAGACAATTGCTGTTGCCACCCAGGGCCAGGGTCCGAGAACCGGGGTCAGAAAGGTCGAGACGAGCGCCTCGAGGACAAACCAGACCAGGATAAGCAGGACGATGGTCATGCCCAGCGACTTCCACAGGACAGACCGGAAACTTTTGTCAAACAACTGGCTTATCGCCATTCTGGCGGACTGGATGATCAATGCGTGGCCCTTGAAATTGTCTACGCTCTACTCGACTGGGAGATGGTGATGACCGGTAACAGTATCAACCGGTTTGTGGAAAGGGACGCCAATCAGGCCAAGTAAAGGGTTTTAATCTGGAGCATTCAAAGATAAGGAGTGCGTGCATTTTCAAGATCATCCCCCAAATCAGGAATTCAATTGCATGAAAGACAGCCGCTATGACGTACTCACGATCGGCAATGCCATTGTGGATATCATTGCCAGTACGGATGATGACTTCCTGATTGCAGAAAACATCAAAAAGGGCGCGATGAACCTGATCGACACCGAACGTGCCGAGCATCTCTACTCGGTAATGGGTCCGGCTATCGAGGCTTCGGGCGGTAGTGCGGCAAATACCGCTGCCGGTGTTGCAGGTTTTGGCGGCAAGGCAGCCTATTTCGGCAAGGTTACCGATGATGCGCTGGGGAAGATTTTCACCCATGACATCCGCGCCATCGGTGTCGATTATGATACTGCGCCGCTGGAACACACGCCGCCAACCGCCCGGTCGATGATTTTTGTTACCCCGGATGGCGAGCGGTCCATGAACACTTATCTGGGTGCCTGCGTCGAACTCGGCCCGGAAGACATTGACGAAGACGTCGTTTCACAGGCGGTGATCACCTATTTCGAAGGCTATTTGTGGGATCCGCCGCGGGCAAAGGATGCCATCCGGCTTGCCGCGGATATTGCCCACCGGGCAAATCGCAGCTTCGCCATGACCTTGTCCGATCCGTTTTGTGTCGATCGATATCGTGACGAATTCCTGGAGCTGATGCGCTCTGGCACGGTCGACATCGTTTTTGCCAATGAGGTCGAACTGAAGTCGCTTTATGAAACCTCTTCCTTCGAGAGCGGGCTGGAGGCCATCCGGGAAGATTGCCGCATCGGCATCATCACGCGCAGTGAAAAAGGCTCTGTCACGGTAACAAGAGATGAGACCCATGTGGTCAATGCACATCCGATCGAGAAGCTGGTCGACACAACAGGTGCCGGGGATTTATATGCTGCAGGCTTTCTCTATGGCCTGACGAATGGCCGGGAACTGCCTGATTGCGCAAGGCTGGGTGGTCTGGCGGCTGCCTTGGTCATCCAGCAGATCGGTCCGCGGCCAAACCAGTCTCTCAAGGCAGCGATGGAAGAAGAGGGCTTCTAGGCTTCCTTCTTCTTTGCCAGAGCCCGCAGCGTGTAGAGCGTATCAAGTGCCTGGCGCGGGGTCAGTTCGTCGGGTGAAATTTCTTCCAGCGCCTTGACCAATTCGCTTTCTGTTTGATCTGCTGGCGGTGCCGGTTTCTGCTTGACTGAGAACAATGGCAGGTCATCGATCATCGCCGAGACCGGCTTGGCGCGGTCGGCGTTTTCAAGCTGATCCAACACATCCCTCGCCCGCGTGATAACCGCTTCAGGAAGCCCTGCAAGGCGGGCGACCTGGATACCATAAGACCGATCAGCCGAACCGGGTGCCACTTCGTGCAGGAAGATGACGTCCCCCTGCCATTCCTTGACCTTCATGGTGACGTTGGAGAGCCTGGGCAGGACTTCCGACAGCGCCGTCAGTTCATGGTAGTGGGTTGCAAACAGGGTCCGGCAAAAATTTGCTTCGTGGAGATGTTCAATTGCAGCCCAGGCAATCGAAAGCCCGTCAAAGGTTGCGGTACCGCGCCCAATCTCGTCTAAAATAACAAAAGATCGCTCGCCTGCCTGATTGAGGATTGCTGCGGTCTCGATCATCTCGACCATGAATGTCGAGCGCCCGCGCGCCAGATCATCAGCAGCCCCCACCCGGCTGAACAACCGATCAACGACACCAATATGGGCCTGGTCGGCTGGTACATAGGAACCCATCTGGGCCAGGATCGCGATCAATGCATTTTGGCGCAGGAAGGTCGATTTGCCGCCCATATTGGGCCCGGTGAGCAACCAGATCGATCCGTGGCTTGCGTCATCTCCTGGTCCGATACTGCAATTGTTAGCAATGAAGGGAACCGATCCCTCCTTTCGGAGCGCCTGCTCAACGACCGGGTGCCTGCCGGCGGAGATTTCGAAGGCCAGGCTGTCGTCGATCCTCGGCCTGCAATAGTTCTGCTCAAGCGCAAGCATTGCGTTTGCTTGGGAGACATCAAACAGCGCGAGGGCATCGGCCGCCAATGAGATTGCAGCGGAATTTTCAACGATCTGCTTGAGCAGGCGATCAAATATTTCCTGTTCGATTGCAAGCGCGCGCCCGGCCGCATTGGCAATTTTCGTCTCCGTTTCGGCAAGCTCGGTGGTTGTAAACCTCATAGTGTTTGCAAGTGTTTGCCGGTGTATGAAGCGACCTTTGGATGAATCTCCCGTCAGAGGCCCAGAATTGAGCGCGGTGACCTCAATGAAATAGCCGAGGACATTGTTGAACCGAATCTTCAGTGACTTCACGCCGGTTTCGTCGGCATATTGCGCCTGCATGCCGGCGATGACCCGGCGGCTTTCGTCGCGCAATGCACGAAACTCATCCAGGTCCTGATCATAGTCCTGCCGGACAAAACCACCGTCCCGACGCAGAAGTGGCAATTCGTCAGCGAGTGCGCGCTCAAGCTCGTCAATCAAGGGGTCCGGCACTGCTGCCAAATGGCGCGCAGCCTGTTGCAGCTCTGTGGGCAAGGCACCGTCCACCGGATCCTTGTCGAAGAGCAGAGTGAATGCATTAGCAAGTTTCAGCCCGGCGCAGATCGCTGCCATGTCGCGGGGACCACCGCGGTTCAGCGCCAGGCGCGAAAGTGCACGCTGGATATCGGGGCAGGATTTCAAAAGCAGTCGCAACTGATCCAGCAGGTCAGCATGTTCCATCATAAAGGAAACTGAATCGAGACGTTCAATGATACGATCCGGTACCGCCAGCGGGTTCATCAAGCGCTGCCCCAGCAATCTGGCGCCAGCGCCGGTTACCGTTCTGTCGATTGCCCTGAGCAGGCTGCCATTGCGTTCCCCGCTCATGGTCCGGGTGAGTTCCAGATTTGCGCGCGTCGCCGCATCAATAAACAGCGATTGGGCTGCTTCCTCCCTTATCGGCCTCTGCAGGATTGGGCGCTCGCCAAGCTGGGTCTTCTCCAGATAGGCAAGCAGCGCTCCGGCGGCAGCAGTCTCGGCGCGGGTGAACTGACCAAAGCTTTCAAGCGTCTTTATCTTGAAATGTTCCTTGAGCCGCTCTGCGGCGGCGGCACTTTCAAATGACGTCTGCGGTTGTACGGAGAGCGCAATGCCGCTTTGATCGAGCAGTTCACGAAACTGCTGATCGGAAAATAGCTTGTCCGAGACGATGATCTCGCTTGGTTCGATGCGGGCAATGTCGGCAGTTAGCGAATTTCGGGCGGTCGCGCAGATGAAATAGGCGCCTGTCGACAAATCAATCCAGGACAGTGCCAGCTCCTGCGAACCCTCGCCCAGGCGAACCCGGGCAAGTGCGGCCAGAAAATTGGAACGAACCGGATCAAGAAGCTTGTCCTCGGTTATTGTGCCGGGCGTGACCAGGCGCGTGACATCACGGCGGACGACTGCCTTGGAACCACGCTTCTTTGCCTCGGCGGGATCTTCGGTCTGTTCGCAAACGGCGACCTTGTGCCCAAGTGAAATCAGCTTGTGGAGATAGTCCTCTGCCGCGTGGACCGGTACGCCACACATCGGGATGTCTTCGCCCAAATGCTTGCCGCGCTTGGTCAGGGTGATGCCGAGGGCGCGCGAAGCAGTTTCTGCATCTTCAAAGAACAGCTCATAGAAATCGCCCATCCGGTAAAACAGCAACATGTGCGGATTAGCGGATTTGATCTCGATATATTGCTCCATCATCGGCGTTGGCCGGTGAGCCGATTTTGTTTCAGTGGTATTCAAGTGACCCGTCAAATATCCCAAAATCAATCAATGCAGGCAAAATAATGCGCTTCCCTATGGCACGATTACGGAATGATCGCACAAAGGCAAGCTGATTGGGCGATGGCCGGCCATTGCTGTTGGAAATCTCCACAGAACATGCCATGAATTTGCATCTATCAGGCGAACTTTCATCGGATTGCCAGAATTCAGACATCGCAGACCGGTAGCAAACCGGCGGGATACGGGAACAGGAAAATATGCCAGCAACCGACAAATCGGCCAATTTGGGACCCATGGTCTCGGACCAGGAGGCCCTGGAATTTCATGCCCAGGGGCGGCCCGGCAAACTTGAGATCATTCCAACCAAGCCGATGGCGACCCAACGGGACTTGTCGCTGGCCTATTCGCCCGGCGTGGCGGTACCGGTGCAGGCGATTGCCGAAAATTCTGACCTTGCCTTTGACTATACGACACGGGGAAACATGGTAGCCGTGATCACCAATGGCACGGCGATCCTGGGCCTGGGCAATCTCGGTGCGCTTGCCTCAAAGCCGGTGATGGAAGGCAAGTCCGTCCTGTTCAAGCGATTTGCTGACGTGGATTCGATCGATCTTGAGGTCGATACCGCCGATATCGATGCGTTCATAAATTCCGTGCGCTATCTGGGACCTTCCTTTGGCGGCATCAATCTCGAAGATATCAAGGCGCCGGACTGTTTCATCATTGAACAGGCGCTGCGTGAGGCGATGGATATTCCGGTCTTTCATGACGACCAGCATGGTACTGCGATTATCGCGGTCGCGGGTCTGCTCAACGCCATGGAACTTACCGGACGCAATCTTTCCAACACCAAACTGGTCTGCAATGGCGCGGGCTCAGCAGGCATTGCCTGTGTGGAGCTGATAAAGTCGATGGGATTTGCCGCCGAGAACATTCTCCTTTGTGACACCAAGGGCCCGATCTGGAAGGGCCGCGAAGAGGGGATGAACCAGTGGAAATCGGCCCATGCGACGGAAACCGATGCGCGCACGCTGGCAGAAGCCATGGACGGGGCTGACGTGTTTTTCGGGCTTTCGGTAAAGGGTGCGCTGACCAATGAGATGGTCGAATCGATGGCTGACAATCCGGTGATCTTTGCAATGGCCAATCCCGATCCTGAAATCACGCCTCAGGAGGTTGCAGCCATCCGCAATGATGCAATCATGGCGACCGGCAGGTCAGACTATCCAAACCAGGTCAATAATGTCCTTGGCTTTCCCTATATCTTCCGTGGCGCACTGGATGTGCAGGCCACCACGATCAATGACGAGATGAAGATCGCTGCCGCGCAGGCCCTGGCCGATCTGGCGCG
>JANQQM010000032.1 GCA_028289365.1 Salaquimonas sp.
CCATAGGCATCAACCAGGATCCGTGCGACCGCTTCGGCGCGCCGGTCGGACAGCGTCAGATTCGAGATATCCGAACCAACCGCATCGGTATGACCTTCGAGCAGAAATACCGTGTCGGGTTTCTCGTCAATCACATCCAGCATGCCACCGGCGATATCGCCTAATAGCTGTACCTGCGAAATCCCAACAAAGGCGCTACCGGACTCAAAGGTAACGGTGTCGAGGTCAACTCGGCGCACCAGGGCACGTACCGGCTCGTTTTCCTGGATTTCGCGCAGGCTGTAACGTTGCGGTGCTTCATAGACCGGTTCCGCAAGAAAGGTATCGCGAACAAATTCACGGTCGGCGCGGCCCGCAGAAACAACATACTGGTCCTGCGGCACGTTCACGCGATAGTTTGGCAGCGGTCGGATCGGAGGCCTCCGGCTGGTGCCATTGTAAAACGAATCGAACATCACGATCCGCTGGCCATTGGGGAGTATCTTTTCACGCCGCAACACGGTTCCGCCCGGATCGCGAACGCTGACAATCACAACGCCATTGGGTCGGGTGATGATCTCACGCGTCAGACCGCCACGCAGGCGCTCATAGCGAATGTCCGAACCACGATCACGGAACAGAGCACTTTCATCCTTGCGAACGACAAGCCTGCCATTTCTCTTGACGACAATCCGGTCGCCCTCATCAGCCGCAACCGTACCGCCCAATTGCGGGATCAGCGCACCTATTGCTACGCCTACCGCAGCTGCACCAAGCAGCTCTGCGCGGTCGTTACGCGCTTTTTCGCGGCGCTTGCGCTCGGCTTTCTTCAGTCTTTCACGGTCTTTCCGGCTGATATTGTCGGGAACGACGGTTGTCTGCTCCTTCTCGGCACGCTTTACCTGTTCCTCGACCGATTCAACGATCAGTTTTTCAGGCTTTTCGGCTTCAAGCGCCTCCTTCCGTGCACGCTTTGCTTTCCGCTCGGCCTTTCTCTGGCGCTTACGCTCTTCCGCGGCCAGGGCTTCGGCGCGTTTCTTCTCTTTTTCTGCCTGTTCTTCTAGACGTTTTTTCTCGGCTCTACGCTCCTTGCGCAGCTGCTTCTTTGATTTGGTTTCTTCGGCAGCTTCCTGCAGTTTCTTGTCTTTTTCGAGCTCTTCTTCAAGACGCTTGGCTTCGCTGGCTGCCTGTTCCTGCCGGCGCCGCTCTTCCTGGCGCGCCTGCTCTTCGAGGCGTTTTTTCTCGGCTCTACGCTCTTTGCGCAACTGCTTCTCTGACTTGGCTTCCTCTGCAGCTTCCTGGCGTTTTTTATCTGCTGCTACTTCTTCTTCAAGTCGCTTGGCCTCACTGGCCGCCTGTTCCCTTTGCTTTCTTTCCTGCTCGGCGCGGCGCTTCTCAGCTTTTCTTTCTTGTTCAGCCTGGCGTTTTGCGGCCTTCCTTTCTTGTTCAGCTTGGCGTTTCGCGGCTTTTCTCTCTTTCTCGGCCTGGCGTTTCGCAGCTTTTCGTTCCTGTTCAGCCTGGCGTTTCGCTGCCTTTTTCTCCTTCTCTAGCCGCTTTTTCTCAGCCCTTCGCTCCTTTTTGGACTTGGCTTTCTCCTCTGCGGCAGCAGGCTGCTCGCCAGAGGCTGTCTGCTCATCGCTTTGTTTGTTTCGATCTTTCTTTTTCTTTTTCTTCTTTTCATTGGCTTCCGTCTGTTCGCCATTTTCCACATTTGGATCTGCCTGTTGGGCGAACGCGACTCCCGTTGGCAAGTATCCGGCATTGGCGCCATTGATCAGAATGGCTGCAGCAACAGTATATTTGAGAAGGGCTTTCACGATTGTCACCTTTCATTGTTTGTCCGGCGTGCAGCTATATGCGCACCCCGGACCTACCGGTTTCCCCACCGTCCTTGGGCGACGGATGAGCGATGGTGTCAGGATTACTCGGTACATCTTCTGAGGAACATGACCGCATGGCGTTATTGCGGCAATCCATCACGATTCGGGCGAATAGGTAGCAATTACACCCTGAATACTTGCTGAACGCGCCGTTAAGCAGCGGTTATTTGATGATCAGCGTTCCCGCACCCTGCTCGGTGAATAGTTCAAGCAATACGGCATGGGCGGTCTTGCCGTTCAGGATCACGACACCTTCCACGCCACCTTCAATCGCCTGGATACAGGTCTCCACCTTGGGAATCATGCCACCTGAAATTGTCCCATTCGCAATCAACTGCCGAGCCTGGTCGACCGATAATTCCTTGATCAGCTTCCCGTTTTTGTCGAGGACGCCTGGAACATCGGTCAGAAACAACAAACGCGTTGCATTGAGCGCGCCGGCTATCGCACCGGCAAACGTATCCGCATTGATGTTATAGGTATGCCCGTCGCGACCCGGTGCAACGGGTGCAATAACCGGGATCATCTCCGACTTGGCGAGCAGATCGATAAGCGTGCGGTCAACCTCGACAATCTCGCCCACAAATCCCAGATCGACGATTTTCTCGATATTGGAATCGGGGTCGATAATGGTCTTGTGCGCCTTTTCAGCAAAGACCATATTGCCATCCTTGCCGCAAAGCCCGATTGCCCATTCGCCCTCGGCATTGATTAGCGCGACAATCTCCTTGTTGATCGATCCGGCAAGCACCATCTCGACAATCTCGACCGTCGCGCGGTCGGTAACTCGCAACCCGCCTTCGAAACGGGATTCAATCCCCATCTTTTCCAGCATGGCACCGATTTGCGGCCCGCCGCCATGTACCACGATCGGGTTGATGCCCGACTGTTTCAGAAGTGCGATATCGCGAGCGAAAGCCTGACCCAGCTCGGGATCGCCCATGGCGTTGCCACCATATTTCACTACAACAGTCTTGTTCTCGTAGCGCTGCATATAGGGCAGCGCTTTCGACAGAAGCCGGGCCTGGGTTTCGCTTTCGGTAAGCTCGATCATCTGACGATCCAATTTGGTTGCTACGCTGATATGCGACAGGGCAGCTATATACTTCGACTCGTTACAAAATTGTAGCTTATTTGCTCCGCATGTAGCGCACGGTGTCAAATCGCGCAGATTTCGCGTCGTAAAGAACCAGCTTTCCGGCAAGACTTTCGCCGGTCTCGGTAATTTCCTTGATGACTTCGAGCGCCTGCATCGAGCCGATGACGCCGGTAAGCGCGCCTAATATGCCGGCTTCCGCGCAGGATGGAATCGTGCCTTCCGGCGGCTTGGCAGGAAAAAGATCCCTGTATCGCGGGAATAATTCGCCATCTTCATTCTCCACAAACGGCTTCAGCGTTGTTATCGAGCCGTCAAACCGGCCAACTGCGGCGCTGACAAGTGGAATTGCTGCCTCCTCGCACAATTCGGCGATGCAATAGCGCGTATCAAAATTATCCGAACCGTCTGCAACAATGTCATACATGGCAATCAGCGCGAATGCATTCTCTGGTGTCAGGCGGACAGGCCATTGCTCGATCCGCACATTGGGGTTGATGCGCGCAACAGCTTTTGCTGCACTTTCGGTCTTCCGTTCGCCGATCGCATCACTATCGTGAATGATCTGCCGCTGCAGATTGGAAAGCGATACAAGATCGAAATCGACAATGCCGATCGTACCCACACCAGCTGCTGCAAGATAGGCAATTACTGGCGCGCCAAGGCCGCCCGCCCCGACAACCAGCACCCTCGCGCTTTTCAACTTCTGCTGGCCCGGACCGCCGATTTCCGGCAGCACCAGATGGCGGGCATATCGTTCAAGTTCGTCTTGATTGAGCATCACACCTTATTCCATGTTCGCCATGCCATCGGCAACCCGCCAATAGTTTGCCCGGTCCCCAAGATCGTCAAAAAACTGCCGGTCTGTACCTGTCATCCATGCCTGGCAGTTAAGCGCCTCAATACGGTCAAACAAAGCCGCCCGCCTTATCGGATCGAGATGCGCCGCAACTTCGTCCAGCAGCAGGATCGGCGCCTGTCCGCTCAGGTCAGCCGCAAGCCGGGCATGCGCCAGAACAATACCGAGCAACAATGCCTTTTGTTCGCCGGTGGAGCATAACTTGGCAGGCATCGACTTTGGCCGGTGAACGACCAGCAGATCGCTGCGATGCGGTCCCTCAAGCGTTCTGCGTGCAGCAGCGTCCGCCCGGCGCGATCGCTTCAGGCGGGAGCCGTATTCCTCCTCCAGGTCCGTCGCAGCCATATCTGGCGCAAGAACTTCAAGCGAACCTTCCAGACTGAGCACGGCATCGGGAAATGGGGAGTCTGGATCCGACGAGCGGACAATCACGCCGGTCATTAGATCGAGCAATTCCAGCCGGGCTAGCGTGATTGCCACACCGTTTTCGCTCATTTGGATCTCCACCGCATCCAGCCAGGCAGGATCCGGCATTTCCTCGCCGAGCAGCCGGTTCCTTGCCCGCATCGATTTCTCGAAATCCGCAACCCGTCTGCCATGGGCGGGATCGATTGCCAGCACCAGGCGGTCCAGGAACTTACGTCGATCGCTGCCGGGGCCGGTAAATAATCCATCCATTGCAGGTGTCAGCCAGACGATTTTTGCATGCTCGAGTAAGGCATCACTGGTCTTCGACTGTGCACCATTAATCCTGACCTTGCGTTGACGGTCCGGGCCGAAAGCGGTTTCCTGGATCCCGGTGCCGATCGAAACTGGACCATTGGAGCCGTTCAACTCCGCAAAGACCGACCAGGTGCCGTTACCGTCATTTCTCGAGATTTCCTCGTAGGAAGCCCGCCGCAAGCCACGGCCCGGCGAAAGGTAGGAAACCGCTTCGAGAATATTCGTCTTGCCCGAACCGTTTTCTCCGGCAAAAACAAGATGCCGCCTGTCACTTTCGATCTTCAGATTCGCATAGTTGCGAAAATTGTTGAGCTTCAAACCGGTCAGGTGAACTCGGTCAAAATCTGCCATGGTTTGTTTCCGCGCGATGCGCCGAAAATCAGACGCGCATCGGCATGAGCACGTAAATCGTATCCGAACCGTCCGAATCCCGGATCAGCGTGGGCGAACCGGGATCTGCCAACATGAAGATGGTTTCCTCGCTGGAAAGCTGGTTGGAGATGTCCAGCAGGTAGCGTGAATTGAAGCCGATCTCCAAATCGCCGGAGTCATAACTCACCGGCAGTTCCTCGGTCGCACTGCCTGAATCCGGATTGTTGACCGTGAGTACCA
Source organism: Salaquimonas sp. (assembly GCA_028289365.1). Taxonomy (GTDB): domain Bacteria; phylum Pseudomonadota; class Alphaproteobacteria; order Rhizobiales; family Rhizobiaceae; genus BOKV01. The sequence goes on from JANQQM010000032.1 coordinate 5,150, forward strand.
ACTGGCTGTCGCTTAGCTGCATTTTGACCGCCCGCCCGCGTTCCGATGATATGGTGGATACCCGGTCGACCGCACCAGAAAATGTCGCCCGGTCCAGGCGCAATTCCTTGTCATTTGCTGCCGGTATCACCCGATTATAGTCAGGAAAGGTTCCATCGATCAGCTTGGAAGTGAGAATGACATTGTCCACGGAAATTCGGATCTTCGTATCCGACAGTTCAACGGTGACAGTGGCATCGGGGTCTTCTACCAGCTTCTGGATTTCGCCGACGGCCTTGCGCGGAATGATGATCCCCGGCATGCCCTCGCTACCCGAGGGTGCTTCCATCTGCGAGCGTGCCAGCCGGTGCCCGTCAGTGGCAACCGCACGAAGCATCAATTTGCCGTCATCCTCGACAGAATGCAGGTAAATCCCGTTCAGATAATAGCGGGTTTCTTCCGTCGAAATCGCAAATTGGGTCTGTTCGATCAAACCGCCAAGATTGCTGGCTGGGATCCTGAAACTGTGCGAGAACTCTCCGGCCGTTATGTCGGGAAAGTCGCTTGCCGGAAGGATCTGCAAGGTAAACCGCGAACGCCCGGCTGTAACCTTCATTGTAGTACCATCTTCGTCAACGGCGAGCATGACCTCAGAGCCATCCGGCAATTTGCGAACGATATCATAAAGCATGTGGGCAGGTACGGTTGTGGTTCCCGCCTGCTCGATCATTGCAGGCGCCTTCTCAAAAATCTCAAGATCCAGGTCTGTCGCCTTCAGCTGTAATTCGCCCGAATCGGCCTCCAGAAGAACATTGGACAATATCGGTATCGTATTTCGCCGCTCCACCACGCGATGGACATGGTTCAGAGACTTTAATAGGTTTGACCGTTCAATTGTTACGCGCATTGAAATTTGCTTTCGGTTTCTGGTCCAATCCGGATAATCTGTTTATTCAGATATTTGCAGGTCAACAATGTCCTGCCACAGAGCAGTTTGAAATTAACAGCCCCGTTCTGGACTCGGCCCTGGAAGGGCCCGAACAGGGATAGCCAAATTGATAAAAAAAACCCGGCAATGCAAGTTAAACTGCATGCCTGCGCCTCAGATTTCGATATGGCCACGCCTATTTGGGGATAAAGCCAAGCAGCTGGCCTGAATTCGTGCCCCGCCGAAGGTACGAATAACAGGCCAGCCTCTGCAAACCGGCGATCAATCGAGGATCAGCCGTTTCAGCAGCTCAATCTCATGAGCCAATTTTTGATCTTGTGCTGCCAGGCCTTCTATTTTCCGGACTGCATGCAAGACGGTTGTGTGGTCGCGGCCGCCGAACCGGCGTCCGATCTCGGGCAGCGAACGTGGGGTCATGGTCTTGGCAAGATACATCGCAATCTGCCGTGGCCGCACGATAACCCGCGTCCGCCTGTTTGACAGAAGATCGGTCTTCGAGACATTGAACTGCCGCGCCACGACTTTCTGGATATCTTCAATGCGGACCCGTTTGCTGTCATTCGACCGGATCAGATGGCCGAGCATCTTGTCGAGTTCTTCAAAGCTCATCGGACCGTCACAGAAGCGGTGCTGGATCAATAGCTGATTGAAAGCGCCTTCCACATCCCGGCCGCTGGTTGTTACCTGCCTAGCCACGTAATGGCGAATATCCTCCGGGATTTCCAGCGCCGGCTGCTCGGCCTTTGCTTCCAGATAACGCGTATTCAGGATCGCCTTTCGCAATTCGTAATCGGGCGCCTCGACCTCCAGCGTAACACCACCCTTCAGGCGCGAGCGGACCCGCTCATCCAGGCTTTCAAGTTCCGCAGGTGGGCGATCGGCAGCCACAACGACCTGCCTGGCACTGTCGATAAGCTCGTTCAACAGATGACAGAATTCAGCCTGAATTGCCTTGCCCTGGAGGAACTGCATGTCGTCAATCAGGAGGAGATCGATATCGCGGAGCGATTCCTTCAGCGACAGTGCCGTCTGATCCCGGATAGCGGTTGCAAAGCGCCACATGAAATATTCTGCAGTCAGGTACAGAACCTTTTTCTGCGCATCGCGGCTGCGGGATTCCCATGCAATTGCCTGCAACAAGTGGGTCTTTCCCAATCCGACCGAGGCATGAATGAAAAGCGGGTTGAATCTGACAGAACCCTGCTGGTCTTCAGCAACCGTTCTGGCTGCCGCATACGCCATGCGATTTGATTTGCCATCGATGAAAGAAGCAAACGTGTGCCGCAGATCAAGCGGAGAACCTGCAAATATGGAATGTCGCGAGCCGGGCAGGTGACCTGGCGAAGATACGCCCTTTGGCAGATTTGGTGGAACCAGCCGCAATGACGGGTCTTGAGCAGCTGTACCGCAATTTCCCGCATTTGCCGATTTTGTCTCTTGCTGGGTGCGCATATGGCTCCGCCTGACGGCGCTCCTGGCAGCAATATCTATCCGCAATACCGTCGGGTCTTCAGAAGTCCAAAGCTCCAGCAGGAGATCGCGATAATGCGCGGTTATCCAGGTTTTCAGGAATGCGGTCGGTACAGTGTGCAATGCAACGCCACCCGACACACCTTCCAGTTTCAAACGTCCGAACCAGCTGTTGAATATTTCCGTACCCAGTCTTGCCTTCAATTGTTTGCTTATACGCAGCCACTTTTCTTTTTCGTCAGTCTTGGTCTTCTCGAGAAGATTTCCCGCCATTTTGGAAGCGTCCTTGGTTGCGTCAACGTCTCCGTTGCTATTTCTTTCGCGCGCCGAAACGCGCTCCGCCTGTGTCTTGCCGGAGTCTTTTTCTGTCACCGCTCCGGGCATGTTTTTCCGAGTTGAGAATTTCCTGGCGCAATCTCCGCTCCCAAGATCAAGCTCAAGAATTTCACCCGAAACAATTTGCTGGTTCTCTTCACCAGCAGATTGGCCACCCATCCCCGCATCATGCATTGCTGCACATCCTTTCAGTATCTCGCCAGAATCTGGTCTGTTCATCTCAAGACAAGAATTTGCCTTCGCAGCAGACTGGCGCCTTTCCAGTCTGCAGGAATGCAACGATGACCCCCGTCGCCCTTGTCACGTCCATATTCAGCAAATACCCCACCCGTATTTTCGCACCGCAATGACGCCCCATTGCTGCTCGATTTCGCAAGGTCGAAATAGTTGCCTTAACACCTGTAAACCCGAGAAACGTCCGTATTCCGTCGAATTGGACCTTCGACATTTCGGCCGCTATTTCCCTGTTTTCGGCACCCGTTTTATGTTCAGTTTTTGAAATCATTTCCTCCGGCCATTGACCAAACCAATACCCTTCACGCCGAACAGCTGTTCGCCATGTTCAAAACTCATAAACTCATCACCTATTCGGATCACGGCAGGCGATCCAAATGAACGGATTTCAACAACAGCTCGGGAAATTGGTGCAGTCACTCAAAAACATATCTGCGTATCGGCCTCCCACCTTGCCGATACGGCACCAATAGCGGTACTCAATGCGCCATTTCTGACCCCGCCAGTCCGTATTTCCTTTGCAGCCCAGGGCGTAAACAACCGTTAGGTGCGGCTCAGGCAAAGCTTCGCCATCATCCCAAAGAAAACTTTTGGGATTTAACCTTTACATAACCTTGGGCGGAACGAGACTTTGAAACCCCCAGGACCCGTCCTGATCAAAACATTACACAGCGATTGGCGCGGTTCAAGCGGGCGACTGCAAGAAACCACTATACGGAGGTTTCTCGGAAAAAAGTTTGGTTAAGCCCGAAAATTTTCCGTGCCGTCCAAGTGCTTGTGATTCAATGGATTCAATGCCGATCACGATTTTTGATCAGGCCGAATTTGGACCAAAAAAAAATTTTTCGCCGTCAAATACTTGACACAATATTAACACAGCTCTGGCCGCAAAATTTCCAATATTCAACAACAACATGGCGCTAAGATATTGAAAATAAACAATTATCTGGGGTAGGAAAATTTTCCGGATAAAACTGTGTCATTTTAATGACAGTCAAAATTATAATCACAATTTTTTTGTGTTTTATTGCCGGCTAAATAAAAAAAGCCCGGTCAAACCGGGCTGATTCATCGTATTTGTAATGAAACTTAGGCAGTTTCCAGCTTTAAAATGCGATGCGCAAGGCGGGAAATTTTACGCGAGGCAGTGTTTTTGTGCAGAATACCGCGGCCTGCCGCACGCATAATTTCTGGCTGGGCGGTTTTCAAAGCCTCATTGGCTTTCTCCTTGTCGCCGGCGGCAACAGCTTCCTCGACCTTTCTAATCAGGCCGCGCATGCGGGTGCGGCGCATTTTGTTGACTTCCGTGCGACGCGCAATTTTTCGTACGGCTTTCTTAGCCGAAGTGGTATTGGCCATTATCCAGACTTTCCGGTTCTTTCGACGATCTCGTCCAGTGGCTGCTGCCTTTACCGGGAAATTCCCGGAGGCCCGAATTCAGGCATTCAAAGCCTGAAAATAACAGGCAGCCAAAAAGGCTGCCACAAAGACGTTTAATTTGGCGCGGCTTATACATCGCCGCCCGCCACCCGTCAACGTATTGATGCGTGGATTATACGGCGTTATTCCGGGATTCTGGTCACCTTTGGCACTTCGGACAGTAAAATGTCGACCGCCCGGACTGGACAATTCTCCGGATGGTTCCACCGCAGCCGGGTTTGGCGCAATCATCGCCCTCGCGATCATAGACCTGAAAGGAGTGCTGAAAATAGCCAAGTGACCCATCCGCCAGGCGATGGTCGCGAAGCGTCGAACCACCCGCTTCAATCGCCTCGGCAATGACTTCGCGCACGGCAACAGCAAGCATATCGCATTTCTTCGATGCACTGCCATTGCGATTGACAATTCTGCCTGCAGGTTTTCGTGGCGACAGTCCTGAGCGCCAAAGCGCCTCGCAGACGTAAATATTGCCCAGTCCGGCAATCAGCCTTTGATCCAGAAGTGCAGCTTTCAACGGCGCGGCTTTACCGGAAAACATCGCAGCTATCATGTTTCCGTCAAACGCATTGCCGGTCGGCTCCGCACCGAGTTCTGCCAGAAAGCGGCTTTCGTAAAGCTGTTCGGTCTGGACAAGATCCATGAAACCGAACCGGCGCGGATCATTATAGACGACAAGCAGGTTACTGTGGTCCTTTTCAAGGTGGAATTTGACGTGATCGTGCTTGGCAATATCTGATTTGGGCAAATGAAATCCGCCCGGTGTCGACACGGCCTTCTCCTCAATCAGCCGGAATGATCCCGACATGCCCAGATGCATGATGACGGTGTGCCCATTGTCTAATTCGCAAAGCAGGTATTTTGCACGGCGCGATAACGCTTTGATCCGGGCACCTTCCAGAACTGAGCCAAAATTGTCCGGAAACGGAAATCGGAGATTTTCCCGGTTCAACTGGACCTGCCGGATCCTGGCACCCTCCATTGCAGGCGCCAATCCGCGTCGGACTGTTTCGACCTCTGGCAATTCTGGCATTGTTGTCTGCGGCTCCTGCTGCGAAGGCTGGAATTTGCAATAAAGTGGATGTGCGCCAATTCGTTGACTTGCACGATGGGCTCAACTTCAATACCGATGTGGCAATTCCTTTGCAAAGGGCATTTTCCCTTGCAGATAGCGCGGAGAGCCAGCCATGGCGCAGTCACGAGTAGAAAATCCGTCACAGATGAGCCGCTCCTACGGATTTACCGATGTCGGAGAGGGCGAGAAGCAGCCGCTGGTTGACTCGGTGTTTGACCGGGTAGCCGGCCGCTATGACATCATGAACGACCTGATGTCGGTGGGCATGCACAGATTGTGGAAGGACGCGATGGTGGCGCGTCTGGCGCCCCGCAAGGATGAAAATTGGCATTACATTGATGTTGCCGGGGGTACGGGCGACATCGCCTTTCGAATAGTTGAGGCATCTGGGCGCAAGGCCAGGGTGACGATTTGCGATATCAACAACTCGATGCTGGAGGTCGGTCAAGAACGTGCGGCGGCAAACGGCCTGGATCAAAATCTGGATTTTGTCGAGGCAAATGCCGAGAATTTGCCGTTTGAAGACAGTTCATTCAATGGCTACACCATAGCCTTTGGCATTCGGAATGTTCCCGATATGGCCAAGGCACTTCGTGAAGCCTATCGGGTTCTTAAATATGGCAGCCAGTTCATTTGCCTCGAGTTCAGCCAGGTCGATGTGCCGGGCCTGGAACAATTCTATGAAAAGTGGTCGGTAAACGTCATTCCCCGGATCGGCCGGATCGTGACTGGTGATGATGAACCCTATCGCTACCTCGTGGAATCCATTGCGCGCTTTCCCAATCAGCAGAGCTTCGGTGCGTTGATTTCCGAGGCAGGCTTCTCCAGAACCGGATACAGAAATCTTTCAGGCGGGATTGTCGCCATGCATTGGGGATGGAAGTTGTGAGCTGCAATACCATTCGCCCGCTCCTAGTTTCTTTGGTCAGGCGTAATTAATGAGCACAATTTCTTCAATGCTGGCGCTTGCCAGGGCTGGATTTGTGCTGGCGCGCGAAGGGGTGATCTCCGAATTGCCCGACGATTTGCTGCCGGGTCCTGGCCGCTTTGCAAAGAAAGCTGCCGCGCTGATCGCCAGGAAAGGCGTAGCCTCTTCTGCGCGGGCCGATAGGCTGTCGGCGGCGCTGAACCGGCTGGGACCCAGCTGGGTCAAGCTCGGTCAGTTCCTGGCGACCCGGCCGGATGTTGTCGGTAAGCAGCTGGCGCATGATCTTGAAAACCTGCAGGACCGGATGCAGCCCTTTTCGCTGGAAGAGGCCCGTCAAAGCATTTCGGGTTCACTGGGCGTGCCGGTTGATACGGTATTCGAAAACATGGGTGAGGCCGTCGCCGCCGCTTCGGTTGCCCAGGTTCACAAGGCCGTGCGCAAGAGAGATGGCGCAGAAGTGGCTGTCAAGGTTATTCGCCCCGGTGTCCGCAACCGGTTCAGATCTGATCTGAACACCTTCTATGCGGCTGCCCAGTTTCAGGAACAACACCTGCCGGCAACGCGCCGCCTGCGCCCGGTCGCCGTTGTCGACATGCTGGCGCAATCGGCAAAGATCGAAATGGACCTCCGGCTTGAGGCTGCTGCATTTTCCGAACTGCGCGCCAACACGCTGGAGGATGAAGGCTTCATCGTACCGGGCGTGGATTGGGAATTGACCGGGCGCGACTGTCTGACAATGGATTGGGTCGACGGGATCAAGCTTTCAGAAGTCGACAAGATCCGCGCTGCCGGTCACGATCTGAAAAAACTCGCAGCAACGCTCGTGCAGTCTTTCCTGCGCCATACGCTGCGCGACGGGTTTTTCCATGCCGACATGCACCCCGGCAATCTGTTCATTGATGCGCAGGGTAGTATTGTCGCCGTGGATCTCGGCATCATGGGCAGGCTTGGCCGCAAGGAACAACGCTTTCTGGCCGAAATCCTCTATGGTTTCATCACGCGCGACTATTACCGGGTCGCTGAGGTTCATTTTGAGGCAGGCTATGTCCCGCATCATCATAGTGTTTCATCATTCGCCCAGGCCATCCGCGCGATCGGGGAACCCATTCACGGCCAGTCTGCCGAAACCATCTCAATGGCAAAACTGTTGACCTTGTTATTCGAGGTCACCGACCTGTTTGACATGGAAACCCGGCCTGAACTGCTCCTGCTGCAAAAGACTATGGTCGTTGTCGAAGGGGTTGCCCGTACACTTGATCCGGAATTCGATATGTGGCGCACTTCCGAGCCAGTCGTGGCGGACTGGATCCGCCATCATGTCGGCCCGGCAGGCCTGCTTGAGGATGCCAGGGAGGGTCTGCATGCCGCGCGTCGGACGGCGAGACTATTGCCGGAGATTGCCGATCGCGCGGAAATCCTAGCCTCTCAATTGGCCGACATGGGAGAATCCGGCGTAAAGCTTGATCCTGAAACCGTGGAAGCGATCGGCGCCAGTAAGGCCAGACGAACAAAATGGGGTAACCGGGCACTAGTAGTGATTGCATTGATTGCAATTGTATTTGCTTTCAATGGATTTTCTTGATAATTTGAATGCATTGCAATCAGTTGGCAGTGTATCATGGCCAGTATCACCATTCGCAACCTCGACGATGAAACCAAGCAGGCCCTGCGTGAACGCGCTGCGCAGAATGGCCGATCCATGGAGCAGGAAGTCCGATGCCTGCTTGATGACGCTGTCTCATCCGGTTCAGGCCCTGAGCAAAAGCCCCGGTTGAACCCTGCCCAGGACTATACCGAGACGGTTTCCATATCTGCTGTAGACGAAGAGTTCGGGAATTATCCAGGTGCCGGTAAATCCGTCCTGCTGATAATTTCCGGCGGTATTGCAGCCTATAAATCGCTTGATCTCATCCGGCGTCTGCGTGAGCGAGGCGTTGAGGTCAGATGCGTAATGACCGATGCGGCAGCACAATTCGTTACCCCAATGGCAGTCGGCGCGATCGCCGGCGGTCAGGTTTTCTCCGATTTGTGGGACCGCGCCAGCGAACAGGATATTGGTCATATCCGCCTTTCGCGCGAGGCCGATCTGGTAATCGTGGCACCGGCAACGGCCGATCTGATGGCAAAAATGGCTCATGGTCTCGCCGATGATCTCGCCAGCGCGGTTTTGCTCGCCAATAACAGGCCGGTCTTGATTGCGCCCGCCATGAACCCGCAAATGTGGGCAAATCCGGCCACAAGGCGTAATGCAGCACTTCTTGCGGCAGACGGCATCTCATTTGTCGGACCGGCTTCGGGCGAGATGGCAGAGAGCGGAGAAGCAGGCCGCGGGCGGATGGCAGAACCGCTGGAGATTGTTGCTGCTGTAGGGAAACTGCTCGATGACAGGCCTCGGCCACTTGCGGGAATTCGCGCAGTGGTGACTTCCGGCCCGACACATGAACCTATTGATCCGGTGCGCTACATCGCCAACCGGTCATCGGGAAAGCAGGGCCATGCAATTGCCCGCACCCTCGCGCAATATGGCGCCGACGTCACGCTTGTCAGTGGACCGGTCAATTTGCCGGATCCCGATGGCGTCGAGACGATCCATGTCGAGACGGCACGCGAAATGGCATCGGCCGTAGAAGCGCAATTTCCTTGTGACCTGGCAGTAATGGTCGCCGCTGTAGCCGATTGGCGTAGCGCCGCGACGGCCACCGAAAAAATGAAGAAGCAGGACGGGAAGGGGCCGGGCTCACTCGAACTCGTTGAGAACCCAGATATTCTGAAAATGGTCGGCCACAGCGCAGATCGGCCGCGGCTTGTGGTCGGCTTTGCTGCAGAGACACAAAATCTCGAAACAAATGCACGAGCAAAACTCAAGCGCAAGAATGCGGACTGGATTATTGCCAACGACGTATCGCCGGAAGGTGGCGTGATGGGTGGCGACCGGAACCAAATTGCGATCATCGATGCAAAAACGACCCTGAAACTCCCCGATCTTTCCAAAACCGAAGTCGCAACCCAAATTGTCGAACGCATTGCCGACTGGTTTGCAGAAAATACGGCATCTGCCTGAAGCCTATGTTTTCGGGTGCGTAAATCCTGTGCAGATTACAGCCTGATTTCACGCAACATTAACCTAAATTTGCTTCTCTTCTGCCTGGGCCGTCCTGCAGATAGCAGGATAGCCGATCCGGTATTGCTTCGCGCAGTCGCTCCCTGATGACTGGCACGGCAAGTTTCCGAGACGGGATGAGACAAGAGTGCAATGAAAGACAACCTGGCAAAGAATAGCGGCATGCACGGATGGTTACTGAGATTGTCCTATATCGCGGCACTATTGGCTTTTGCCGTGGTGTGCTTTCGTTTCTATGATCAGGCAGGAACGCAAAACGAGGAGATTGCGCTTATTCGCTCAATCTCCCATGCAGTTTCCGATTTCGACATGCAGGCCGAGGAATACGCGCAGAAGGCATTGCGGGTTTCAGAGCGCTTCGAGGGGTCTCCGGCTGCGGGCAGTGCTGATGCTTCGCTTACCGGGCTGACGCTCAAGCAGCGCAAGGAAGCCAAGCTCCGCAGGCCAACGGACCCCGACATCATCTCCTCGCGCACCGGTCTTGACCATCAACGCAAACTGTCCGAGGCCGCATTCGCGGATTTTGAACAGGTCTGGAGCCATTTGCGACCGGAAATCGCGACCTTCCTGACCCACGATGCGCGGTTCATGACAACCAATGATCCGTTCAAGCATCAGACAGCCCTGATCGATGGGACCAAACTCGCCAATGCACGCACCAAGCGGGACATTTACTGGATCAGCCGCGCAATTACCGAGAACTACAATTCCTTTGTCCAGCCTTCCAATGAACACATTCAGGACCGGCTGAGAACGCTGATCGACACGCATACCGACCGGCAGGGGCAGCTACTGCAGCAATTCCTGCTCTTCTCGCTGGGGCTGATCGCCATTCTTGGTTTTGCGGTCTTTCTGCCGGTGGACATCTATTTGCAGCGCCTGCTGAAGAGTCTGAAGCTGCAACATGATCGTGCCGACAAGGCCATGCATCTTGCCCAGACCGCTGATCGCGCCAAGTCTGAATTTCTTGCCAATATGAGCCATGAGATCCGCACGCCGATGAACGGTGTGATGGGCATGGCCGAACTGCTGGCGC
>JANQQM010000034.1 GCA_028289365.1 Salaquimonas sp.
GGCGCATTTCGAAGGGCCAGATCGTAGCTGCCTTCGATCAGGTCAAACTGTGTATCCGAAAGCCGTAGATCCAAAGTGAGATCGGGTTGTTCGCGGAGAAACTCAGGCAGAATTGGCGCGATATAGAGCTGGGCAAATGTGCTGGGCGCCGTAAATCGCAATGTGCCGCCGACCTTTGCCTGGCCTTTTCCCAATGCTGCAAACGCGGCTTCTTCCTGGGCGATAATCTCGCGTGCGAAGGGCAGGAATTCTTCTCCTTCAAGTGAAAGAGAAACTTTGCGGGTGGACCGGTGAAGAAGTTCAGCATCCAGCTGGTGCTCAAGTTTGGCGAGTTTGGCACTTGATACGGCAGGTGCCATACCCAATTGGCGTCCTGCGGCACTGATATTGAGCAATTCGCTCGCTAATACAAAAAGGCGTAGGTTTTCAGTATCCATGATTATATCCAAAATCCGAATTCTGAATATATGATTCCCTCATTTATATTAGAAAATCAAACGATATATGTTAAGCGACTGAGAAATGACGGCCTTCTTATCTTTAAAAGGGCCACACAAAGAAGAAAGGACAGATCATGTCGCTTACCGCAACGGTCAATTACCACGTCCACAAACCCGAGCAGCAAGCCTTCTATTTGGATGCGGATGGCATTGAGGGGAATTTAATTTCACCTGAGTTGCAGTCCGTGGATGTGCCTGTTGCCGATGCGCGCACGCACCAGGGATCCGTTTCATTTGCCAAGGATTCCGTGTTCTTTGCCCAATTCCCGACAGGTACACATGTGACGAACGAAAGTGTGGATTGGCAGCAAACCTATGACAATGAGCTGACTTCACTTCTGCAAAGGGAGCTCGGTGCTGAAGAAGTCATCATTTTCGATCATACAATTCGGGTGGATGATCCCAATGCCGTACGTCCGCCTGCCCGCAATGTTCACAGTGATTACAGTGAAGACGGTGCCAAACAACGTCTCATCGACATTCTTGGTACCGACCAAGCCGCCGAATGGAGCAAAGAACATTACGCCTTTATCAATGTCTGGCGTCCCATTGAAAATCCCATCAATAGCGCACCGCTTGGCTTCGTTCGCCCCTCCAGCCTTGAGGAAACAGACTGGGTGCTTCTGGATCTGATCTACCCGGACAGAAAAGGACAGATTCTGGGTTTGGTAGCGAACCCAAATCACAAATGGATCTATCAATCCAAAATGACACCGGATGAAGTCGCAATATTCAACATCTATGATAATCGTGGAGCTCCCTCAATTGCTCATAGTGCGCTCGATATGATCGAGGATGCAAACGTCAATACAATCCGCAAAAGCCTCGAGAGCCGCACGCTCGTCCGATATTAATCGAGAGACAAGGAACATGCTCGACAAAACAAAATTAAATGATTTTCCGGTCATCAATCGCGCTTACAACTCGGTTTTCCAGCCGCGTAAGCTGAGCATCGGGCTCGTCCTTCCCATTGAAGCCTATGCGGTTGGTGCGGAGCCAACGATGGATGCGCATCTGGAAACTGCGAAACTTGCTGAAGAGCTTGGTTTCTCCGCACTTTGGTTGCGTGATGTCCCGTTCAACGTGCCAAGCTTTGGTGATGCCGGGCAAATGTTCGATCCTTTCGTCTACCTTGGAACACTTGCAGCTGTAACTACTGAAATCGCATTGGGGACGGCCAGTATAATTCTGCCTTTACGTCATCCGGCCCATGTGGCCAAGGCAGCGGCAACGGCGGATGTTTTGTCCGGCGGCAGGCTCTTGCTGGGGGTGGCCTCGGGTGACCGTCCGGAAGAATATCCCGCACTTGATATGAGTTTTGCCGATCGCGGCGAGCGCTTTCGGGATAGTTTTGATTATATCCGCGCGGTTGCCGAAAGTTATCCGCGCCATGAGAGCGGACAAGGCATATTAAGCGGTGGCATCGACATGCTGCCCAAACCTGTTGGCGGGCAAATCCCTATGCTCATAACCGGTGGCAGCCAGCAATCGCCCGAGTGGATTGCCGGTAGTGGCGATGGATGGATGACCTATCCGCGCGATATCGCATCACAAGCACGGATCGTTGATGAATACCAGCGACGAATAGCTGATGGGGGCGGGCCTGCCAAACCTGTCATGCAATCGCTTTACGTGGACGTGCTGGACGATGCTGACGCACAACCACGCCCCATACATCTGGGCTTCCAATCAAACCTCAGCTTCCTGGAGCAATATCTTTTTCAGCTCCAGGACATTGGCATCAATCACGTGGCGCTGAATCTCCGGTTCAATCAAGCCAACATCGAAAAAACATTAAGGCGTTTGGCTGGCGAACTTCTCCCGGCGTTCAGAAGTTAAAGGAAAACACAATGAGCAAAACAATCCTCATCACGGGATCAACAGACGGCATCGGCTTTCTCACCGCAAAAAAGCTGGCCGCGGATGGACACACTATATTGCTGCATGGCCGCAGTGAAAAAAAACTGGCCAACGCCGCTGCCGAAATCGGCCGCGGAGTTGAAACCTATTGCGCCGACCTTTCAAGCATGGAAAGTGTCAGAACACTGGCAAAAGCCGTTAAAGAAAATCATCAGAAAATCGATGTGCTTATTAACAATGCGGGTGTCTTTAAGGCACCAAAGCTCGTCACAGAGGATGGATATGATATCCGCATTGTCGTGAATACGGTTGCGCCATATCTGCTGACAAAGCTGCTGATGCCGTTAATGACCGACGAGGCCCGTGTCATCAATTTGTCTTCCGCAGCGCAAGCCTCCGTCGATCTCAATGTGTTTGCAAAGAGCGTTCCCCTGAATGACAACGAAGCCTATGCCCAAAGCAAACTGGCTTTGACAATGTGGTCGATACATCTGGCTGAAACCTTGGACAATGGCGCGCCTTCAATCATAGCAATAAATCCGGCTTCTCTCCTGGCAAGCAAAATGGTGAAAGATGCTTATGGCGTGGAAGGCAATGATCTGAGCATCGGCGCCGACATTCTGGTACGTGCCGCTTTGAGTGATGAATTTGCCGATGCCTCGGGCCGCTACTTTGACAACGATCAAGGCCGCTTTGCCAATCCGCATCCCGACGCTCTGAATGCCGCCAAGAACGAACAAGTGACCCTAGCCATAGAGGCCATGCTCACTAAGCTGAATTAAAGATTATTATCGGCTGATTATATTCAAAACCCGAATACTGAACTCGATAATGGGGCATTTAACCCTCTTAAAGATCGCAATACATTGAATTTCAGATGAGGGGCATGGTCCCCGCATCTGCCGCTTAATCCACTTATTCGAACCTAACCCGGCCATTTCAAAGCCGAGGAACGCTTGAGGACTGTCAAAATGAAATATGAAAATTTCCAAACCTTCGATGTCAAAGTCGAAAATGCCATAGCCACAGTGACTTTTGATTTTGGAACTGTAAACGTCCAGGGCCAGGAGATGCTCGCCGATCTCAACAGCCTGGCGATGCGCCTTGAACGCGACCGTGAAACCAAGGTTGTCATCTTCCAGTCGGCCAACCCGGAAATCTGGGTTTGTCATTACGACACGGACTTGCTGAAAGATATGTCAACAGAAGCTGTTTCCCGGGACGAAGTTCAACTGCTGGATCTGCAATCCGTATGCGAGCGCATCAGTAAAGTTCCCCAGGCCACAATTGCTAAGCTGGAAGGTTTTGCCCGCGGTGGCGGTCATGAACTCGCACTTGCGCTAGACATGCGGTTTGCAGCACGCGGGAAATTCAAATTCATGCAGATGGAAGTTGGCATGGGCATTTTGCCCTGTGGCGGCGGCGCATCGCGCATGGCGCGTCAAACAGGTCTCGGTCGTGCACTTGAAATTATCCTGAGTGCCAAGGACTATGATGCGGATGAAGCAGAGCGCATGGGCACCATCAACAAGGCGCTGGAACCCGATGAAATCGGCGAATATGTCGACAATCTTGCCAAACGCATTGCCCAATTCCCGGCTGAATCGATCAATGCCTGTAAGCAGATGGTTTATGAATCCATCGATAAGCCAATCGATGAAGCCTTAAAGGCGGAAGCCTATTGGCTCTACCAGGCAACCAGCAAAACACCTGCGGTAAAGCGGTTCCGTATCGCCGATGAACAGGGCCTGGAA